>NZ_VJOT01000019.1 GCF_011087585.1 Neochlamydia sp. AcF84 | reverse complement strand
CTGTAACTGCCATAAGCTTTCTTTTTTGCCATGGCGTTTAATTCCTCTATTGTATGATAAAAAGCTACAAACATGGTTTCCTCCTTTCCAAACCTTTTCTCTCCCTAAATTATCCTCCTTATTTGAATTTAGAAAAAGGCTGTTTGCAATTCTCAATAGCTGCTACTTACGGAGTTCGTTTAAATGGTATTACCTAAGTAAAGCCATTGCAGCTGAGGAAGATGCCCTATCTCTATCGGAAGAGTGGTGAGCCGGTTGTCGTTTAAGTCAAGTCCTTCCAACCCAAAAAGCTGCCCTATCTCTATCGGAAGAGTGGTAAGCTGGTTGCTTTTTAAGTGAAGCCATTGCAGCCGAGGAAGCTGTCCTATCTCTACCGGAAGAATGGTCAGTTAGTTATTATCTAAGTAAAGCTCTTCTAGCTGAAATAGATGCCCTATTTCTACCGGAAGATTGGTAAGCTGGTTATTGTTTAAATTAAGCTTTTTCAGCTGCGATAAATATCCTATCTCTAGGGGTAGAAAGGTCAAGCCAGATTTAGTTAAATCTAAGCTTTTAATATCTTTGCCATGATTTTCAATCCACTCTCTGAAAAGCGCTCCTTTTTTTGTTAAAGGCAAATACTTGCTTTTCTCTTGCTCTAAGTACTCCCTTCCACCAGGGATTTTTTTCCACATTAAAAGGCGGTTAATGCTTATCAGATAAGAAGAGTAATTAGCCAGAGTAAAATATCTTTTTTCCTCGGTTATCCATTTAAATTCTAATTCTAAGGGTGAAAGAGAGCTAGCTAAAGCAAAAATTTGCTTAAAGATCACGTTAACTTTTGTAACTTCAGGAAGTTCAGCTTCTAATTTATAAATCCTATCTATAATAAGAGCCTGCTTGTGAACATCACCATGGGGAACATGCATCTGACCTATTTGCTTATAAAGGGTAGGCATGACTTCTGTAGCCAGCAAATGTCGCCATTTTGTACAGACGCTATATAAAGAAGGTGCAGCGCATGCCTTTAAAATAGGAGTCAGTATTTCATTAGGTAGATGTTCAATGGTAAGAGAAGAGCAAGGATTCATAGCATGGTCTCCTTCTAAGCTTTATGCCTATTTTTATTTAATTTTTAGAGCTATTCATATACATGGAAAAAGCAAAATTAGGAAAGCTAGATTTAAAAACAGCTTAGCGGCTTGCTTAGGCAAGCTAGTACTATAAAAAGCCATTAGAAAAGGCTATAAGGTGCTTTTTTATAGAACATACCACATTTTCCATTGGACATCTAGGGGCGATGGAGATGGGGGCTATAGAAAAAGATCGCAAAAACTGCCGACCTTAAGCCATCAGCTATGACGGATGACACTTCTATCCTAAGGTAAAAAATTTAATGAATGAGCGTCGATCAGCCAATGGTAAAGGTGGGTCTGTTTAAGCTTACCTAACAGCAAGCTTAAATAAAAGCATTTAGCTTTTCTGTATCAATGAATTTTGATTGAGGTGAAGTTGTTGTTCAATTTTTTCATAAGGAACCAGGGCTGCTTCCTCATGGATGCCTTCGCAATATTGTGCCGCTGCTTTCCAACTTTCTTCCGAAGCAAGATTCTCTTTCCACCACGGAAAGGTACGGCATTGCCGGGGGCGTTCTTGATAGATAGAACACTTTTTATCTTTTAAAAAAATACAATCATATTCATTGTTAAGATTTTTCTTTTCAATCAGGGAATATCGATTTTCGCGCTGGCGGGTATATTTTTTCTTAAACAGCTCTAAAGATATCTTTAATAGCTTAGCAACTGCCTGCATCTCTAGTTCTGTTATCCATACGTAGCCTGGCGAGCCTGTACAACATTTTCCACATTCAGTACATTGAAAACGTAGGCCTTCTTTATACCAAGGTAAGGATTTAGAAGTTTGGGTATTATCGTTATTTTTATCCATCATGTTCTCCTGTGACAGCCTTAAAGAAATTTAAGCCATATAAAACATCATAAGGTCTACCTATCAATGGCCAAACAATAAGCCTAGCGGCAATTTCTTAAGCTGTAGTCCAAGCAAAAGGAATGACCTCGGCAATCGTAGAAGCCTGATGACGTAACATCATCAAGCGATCAAAACCTACTGCAACGCCGCAGGCATCAGGAAAACCTTTTTTTAAGGCTTCCAAAAAGGCTTCATCGATGGGAAGCTGGTTTTTGCCTAAACCATTCCGTATTTGATTTGCTTCCATCAAACGCTTGCGCTGTTCACCCGCATCTCCCAGCTCATGATAGCCGTTAGCAAGTTCTAAACCGGCGTAATAAATCTCAAACCGTTCTGCGACCTGCTCGTCATTTTGCCATTTTGTCTGAGCGAGAGCCGCTTGGGTGGCAGGATAGTCAGTCAAAACACAAAGCTTATCTTTTCCTAAATGCGGCTCAACCACCATCGCTAAGATAAGATTTAGAAGAGCATCTTTTCCTTCTTTTTCAATATGAGCGTAAGGTTGAATACCTCTATTCTGCAAATATTCTATCAAATCAGGAATAGAGGCCTTCACATAATCTAAATCAGCATATTCTTGAAGCGCTTCACGATAGCTTAGAGTGTAAGCAGGTAAGGGACCCAAGAACAGGCGAACGAAATCTAAAGCTTCTGCAATCATAAATTCATAAGAGACACTTAAACGATACCACTCCGCCATCATGAATTCAGGGTTATGCTTATAACTAAATTCAGCGTCGCGAAAAACATGGGATAACTGATAAATATCACTTATTCCTTCTGCTAGCAGCCTTTTCATCCCATATTCTGGGGAAGAATGCATATAACGTATTTCAAGGTTTGCATAGCGAGCAGGAATTAAATCGATATTAGCATCAATAGAAGCCCCTTGAGTAAGAATAGGACAATCCACTTCTAGGATTTGACGCTTGGCAAAAAACTCTCGTGCTTGGGCTAGCATGAAGGCCCGATCCTTAAGGATCTTGCCTCTATTTAACTGGGCAGCCATCTATGAAACGCGAGAAACATATTCGCCAGTGCGTGTATCGACTTTAACTTTCTCACCCTGTTCCACAAAGATGGGAACCTGAATTTTAGCGCCACTTTCTACAACAGCAGGCTTCAGCACACGGCCAGAAGCTGTATTTCCTCGCGCTCCTGGAGAGGTTTCGGTAATAATCATGTCGATGAAAGTAGGAGGTTCTAGAGTAACGGGCTGCCCTTTGTAAAATACTATAAAATACAAATGATCTTCCATTAACCACTGAGCATTATCGCCTATGCTTGCAAAAGGAATTTTAACCTGATCAAATGTTTTATCATCCATAAAGACGACCCCGTCCGCCTCTTTGTAAAGCATGCGCATTTCGGCTTCGACTACATCAGCAACCTCTGCTTTATCTCCTGATTTAAAAGTCTGTTCAATCGTACGTCCTGTAGTAAGATGCTTTAATTTCACACGATTAAAAGCTTGTCCTTTGCCAGGCTTAACAAATTCATTGCTTACAATTGTATAAGGTTGTCCATCCACTTCCACTTTTATTCCAGCTTTGAACTCATTTGTACTAATTTGTGCCATAAAAATTCCTTAAACTCTGCTTTTTTTTAAATAATAGATGACAATTTAACATAAGTGACATAGCTTTGTCCAGTTGTACAAACAATAGATTACTTTAAGTAGACCCCGTTACATTTCCTTGCTTATGACAAATTACTTTAACGCCAACGAAGAGAAAAAGTAATCTGACGATCAGTCCTAACGCTTAAGCCTCTCCATGTTATATTTACGCCTGCGCCCATTTAAGCCAATGATTAGCAGCTAGAAGCTTTCCTAAATCTATTGGGACCTTAGTGCCCCTACTATGCTAGGCTGGGCTTTATTTCTCATCAATCTTTTAAGACTTACTCTACCATCCTTTTAGCCAATTCGATAGTAAGAGTTCTGAAGCTAAAGGATAAGCATCTTATCAACAATAACCTTCTGCAACGAAAAGGATGTATGATTAAAATAGTAAACGAGCCAGGGGAAAAATATATTTCTAAGGAAAGTCCTTTCTAGAAAGTTGAGGGCTAGCCAATAGCTTATAGCCATTTGCCAAAGAAGACTTTTCTCTAAGTTTTCGGGCAAAGAAATTAGCCTTTTGGCTACCAGCTAAAAATTTCAAACATTCTATAACTAATGAAACAATGGTTTACTTAAATTCGATTTTCTTTATTCCTTAGTAATAAGGAGGTGAGAGGTTTTATGATCTCCGCATCATCCACTAAATTATGCGAAATATCGACCTGAGTGAGCGACCTATTGCTTTCCACAAGGTTAGCTAAAGCAGTAGCACCTTTGTTGCCTATCAAATTAACCTTAAGAATAAGTTCGACGAGGGAAGAATTGTATTTTAAGGCTTTAGATAAAGCAAGAGCACCTTCATCCTTTATGCGATTATTTTCAAGAACAAGCTTAGTAATTGAGACTTTGCTTTTTAGGGATTTAGCTAAAGCAATAGTACCTCTATCTGCCAGCTGATTATTAGAAAAGTTTAGCTCTGTGAGCGAAAAGTTTCTTTCTAAGCTCTTAGCAAAAACGCTAGCTCCTTCTTCATTTATTTGATTCCCGCTAAGTTCAATAATGGCAAGGGAGGAATTGTTTCTTATCCCCTCAGCAAAAGCCATGATACTCTGAGAGTCTAGCGGTACATCATAGAATCTTAAATGGGTAATTGAAGATGTACCCTTTAGAGCTTTTGCTAAAGGGGTCGCTGCAGAATAATTTATCTCATTACCCCAGAAGCTCAGCCGATTGAGCGTCTGGTTATTTTCTATGACCTGTGCTAAAGCCATAGCAAATGGATCAGCTATTGGAAAGCCGGAAAGGTCTACCTCTTGAAGCGAAGAATTTAGCCTAAGGCCCTCTTTTAAAGCTTTACATTCCTCTTCTGAGAGAAGGTCTTGGGTAATCTGAAGAGTGCGAAGAGTATTCTGAAACAAGTCTCTAACTTGCAAGGTAATCGCTAAAGAAGAAGGAGGGAGATTGTACCGCATTAGCAAGGAAGGATCACGATGAGGTAACGTTAAACTTTTAAGACATGGATAGGTCTCGATGAGCGATGCAACCTGATGGGCAGGAAGATTTACGCACCCTTCTAAATCAAGCTTTTCTAAAGAAGGGGCTTCTAGCTGTAGAGAGGTTAAGGCTGCATTATTTTTTAAAGCAAGAAAACGCAGGTTGGGAGCTTTCAAAGCCAGCTTAGAAAGACGCCTACAATTAGAAAGGTCAAGAGAAGTTAAGCAAGGCAATTCTACAAAAGAAAAAGATTTTAAGGTATCACAATGGCTAGCATCTAACTTGGTAAGAACTTTAGAAGCTTCTAATAAACGTTTCAAAAGAGACCCATCTAAAAATTTACAATTTTTTAACGACAAACTGCTGAAAGAAGAAGCAGCCATAGCTTTAAGCAAAGCTAGCTCTTGCTTTTGCTTAGAAATTTTTAAAAAAGCTAGGGCAGCTTCACGTAAGCTATCCGTTAAAAGATCTTGAAAAGGTTCAATATTTCCTTTTTTTATAGCAGCAGCAACCGCTTGAAGATGGCGAGGATTGCTTTGGCTGATCAGCATCTCTAGTTCTTTTAAAGCCTCTTGGGGTAGATAGCGCTTTTCATGCCTAGCTAGATCTTTAGCGGGTATATTGCTTGATTTTAAAAGTGAGCTGGTAGTACTACTAGTTACTAAGCATTGCTGAGCTTTATCATAGAAATGTCCTGGCCCCTTCAAGAAGCGCTCGTAGGGAGAAGCGACTGTATCCTGCAGAAGATGGGCATAATATTTTCCCAGCGAAGGATCTAAGCGGAAGAGAAGCTCTAGAGGAGTCAACGCGGCGTTGCTTTCTATCGCACGCTGCATACATGTAAGCTTTTGGTAAATTCTAACAATAGTTTTTGGAGGCAAAAGAATAGAAATCACAGGTTTTTGCTTGTTATAAGCATAAACATAATCACGCTCTTTTTCGTTAAAGAGACTCTCATAGCGCTGCTGCTGCTCATCGAGGTTCTTTAGCCACGTTTGCAAGATCTCTAGGGGCTTAATTTTTAGGAAAAGCTTTCTCGTTTCAGGATGAAGAGCAGTATGCATTTGATTTAAGCAAAATAGGATACATTTAACTTTCAGTTTTCCATCCTTAGAAAAAGAGGGAAGAAAAGCATGGTCGTTATCGATACTTACGAGTTGATCTTTTTTTTCCCCTTGATGATTAGTAAAGGATTGCAAGATGTAGTTATCCGGTTTACCATCCTCCGGATTGACTAACATAGCTAAGAGCATCATATTGTGCACTCGATGCAAATCTAGATTGGTTAAAGTGCTGCCTGCTTTTAAGACCTCCTCTAAATTCTTGCCTTCACTTGTTTCTGAAACTAACAGAGGATAAGGATTACGACGAATATTGTAGCATTTGAACAATTCAGCCTCCGGAACGCCATGCCCAATAATCAAGCGATGAAGCCTTCCTACGGCATACTCCATTCCTGCCATCTCAGGATAAGGCTTAAAATGAAGCTTACGATGCAGATAGCTAACGGCTACAACGGCACTGCGTCCATATGTGCGAGGAAGTTTGTAAAACTCTAAGCCTGCATCAAGAGGGAGTTGTTGCACGACTTGAGGATGCAACTGTGCTTTGCCGGAATCGACTCCTTCCCATTCAAATCCTTGGCCGGTAGCTTTTGTAGTAAAGACAGCAAGAGAGCGTAGGTAAGCAAAGGCTGGCAATTGAGCTTCAAGACAGGAAAGAGCTTGCGCAAGATGAGGGTCATGGGCATGTTTATTAACAAATTTTAAAATCTTAGAAGGATGAGCTTTAGCACCAGCTCCATTTTTAGCTAGCTCAATGAATATAGAGAGGTTATCTTCAGCCATAGCTTTTTCTAACGGCGTCTCCCCCTGCCGAAGAAGATCTGGGTAGTCCAAATCCGCCCCCCTCTTAACTAACTTGGCTAATAAAACGCTAAAGCGGCTAGATGCATAAGAGGCACGATTGATCAAAGGAAAAATAGGAGGAGAGCTCTGTTCATCTAAAGCATTAGGATCAAGCTTTTCGTGTGCCAGCAAAAGTTCTGCGATTAAGAAAATCTGCTCTTCTTCCAAGTTAGGTAAGTGATAGATGCGCATAAGCTTATGTAAAGCTGTTTGTCCTGCTTCATCGGCTTGATTGATTTCAGCTCCTAGCTGAAGAGCTAGTTTAACCAAAGAAGCCCTACCCAGATCGATAGCTATAAACAATAAATTTTGCTTTTGTGCTAAGGAAAGAGGCAAAGGTGGGCAAAACGAAAGATTAGCAATCGCTTTCAGTGAAGTAAGCTGGGTAGGAATGCCGGCGAGCCAATCTAATGAGGATAAAAAAGCACTTACTTCTTCTTCAAAGGATATCAGGCACGGTAAAGCATTGGAGGAAGATAAAGGAGAAGTGCCGACCAGAGCTTCAACAGTTGTGCTTTGATGGTGCAGAGATAGCAATGCGTCGAGTGGATTGGCATGTTTATGCATAAGAGCTTGATAGCAGGCAAAAGCGGTCGGTTCCAAAACTTTAAAAAGATCGTGGTGGGTGATTAAATCTTGCTTAAGTTTATCCTGCACGAGCTGCAGTTTTTTAAAAAATATAGTCAACAGCCCCTTCGGCAATAAAAGGGGAATATCCAACTTTTTTTCAGCTGTTTCATCTAAAAAATCTTCGTTAGTTAGCTGTTTTTGGAAAATAAGCTTTTTATATTGTTGATTTCTTTGGTCGAGTCGCTTAATCCAGCCCAGCAAGAAATCGAGCGGGTTTAAATTTTTTAGAAATTCCTTGATTGAGGGGGCAATAGATTGGTCCATGCATCCTTTCAGCAATAAAGGCAGGCATTTCAAATGGATTCCATGCCCTTTTTCTGCTGGAATAATCGCAGGCTCAAAAGCTTGATCATTATCAATGCAGACAAGCTTTAAGCTCTCTAGTTCTTGATCTTTCCAAAAAAGTTCTACAATATAGTTATCTGCTTTGCCATCATTAGGCAGAATAAGGAGGCTGGCCAGGATTAAGCTGCTAAAAGCCTCTTTGTCAATTTTTTGTAATAAGAGGGGAATATGACGAAAAAGCTCTTCTATAGGTTTTTTAGGAAAAAGCTTAGCAATCCAGCGCAAAGCTAAAGGTAGCTCAATTAAAGAAGCTAAAGAAGCATTTGCAGCTAGCCTAGGATGCAACTTGAGGATGGCTAAAAGCTGCCAAAAATTATCTTCTTCTTTATTTTCTAAAAAATCTTTACGAAAAAGGTCCAAGCCTTGCTCATCAGATTTTAAACTAAAATCTCCTATGCAAGAAAATTCTTTTAGGCGCAGCTCCTCAGGTAGCTGTTCCATCCACATTTTATAAGCATGGAAAAGCTTTTCAGGAGCAGATGAGTAAGGTTTATGCGCTTCCTCTAAGAGATAAGGCCAGCTTTCAATCAGCTCTCCAACAGTTAGTAAACGTTCATCGCATAACAAATCAAATATTTCTAAAATGCTGATGAGATCCACCAACAAAATAGCTGGAGGACGTTTGGTTTCAACAGAATGACCTATTGTATAGCCCACCTGCACTGTATAAGACTCAAAGCCAGTAGCTTTACATAATCTCTCTTTAAGCTGAGGGTATTCTTTAAAGATCTGAAAAGAAGTTTTACCACGCCATAGCTGCTCATTAAAAATCTGTTTGGCCTCCTCATCTGGTGAAGCGTGCCAATTGAAAATCCTCATACTTGAAATTTTAAGGAAAGAGGTAGGAGCGGCAATTAGAGAGTTTGGCGAAAAAGCTTGGGTTAAAGAAGTAGCAGCATACTCCCAAGCAGGTTTCAAATAATCAGAAACAATTGCAGCTTTAGGATTACCTTTACAATGTAAGCCTCCTAAAGAAGCCACTGCATGCCTACCATGCGTATTAGTACGGCAAGGCAGCCCTAGATCATCCATAGAAAGCATAGCAAGAGCTTTATTTATGTCAAGGAGGAGAAAACCCACAGAATCTCCACAGACTTGGACTTTCAAGGCTAGCAAAGCCTCTCGCTCCCTTAAGCTAGAGGCCTCAAGGAGCTGAGTAATAAAGTTAGTATAATAGGTCTCTAAAATTTTTAGCTTATCTTTAAAAGAGGAAGTTGGGATTGAAGCTATAGTATCTACAATAGTAGCCAAGACGCTATGAAAAGGTTGTAAACGTGGGTAGGAAGTCACATTTATCCCCTGTTCAATTATCTCCTTTCTCTGCTCTTCCGTAACTATGAACCAAGGTAACTTAAGAGAAGGCACAAGCTTAGCCAGCTTATTTCTTTCTTTGGCAGTATAAAGAGAAGACTCGGCATGAAGGTGAGCGATGGTTTCCCCTAGCAGATCTTTTTCTTGGCCTAAATAATTTATTAAACGCTTCTTTAAAAGCTTTTCTTCCTGTGTACTTCTTATAGGCTTTTGAGGCCATATTTGCGGGCCACGAGGAGATAAAGAAGGGGTAGTGCAGCTTGGCTCTATAAAAGGTGAAAAAGAGACATCGCTACTAGAACCTCCTGATTCTAGGGCCGGTTCTTGATAAAAAACAGGTTGCAAAGGGCCTAATGAGGAAGTGATTTGCATATAAATTCTTTAACTTCTTTGGTTGTTTATTACTACTTTTAATTGTTACAAGTGAAAAATTAAAAAAATAATCTCTATTTTTCTTAGCAAAGCATTTAGTTATTTTTCTTAAGCAAGTTTTCTACACGCTTAGCTATAGATAAAGGCTAGCGTTTTTTTTTTAGCTTGTATAGCTTGGGTAAGCAGCGCTTAAATATTATCAACCTCCCCTCTAAAGACATCAGCTAAAAGGAGGCATTTTGGGTTGACCTTGCACAATAATGTCCGTCCTTTAAAGATAAAGGGCTGTTAAGGTTATATGCATATTTCCTTGTAAAAAGGCAGAAAAGAAAAAGGTTTAGCAATTATTTTTTCTTTACCTCTCCTCGATAATTGTCTAGATAGATTCCTCAATCGATTCCTTTTTTTTCCTTCATTTGCTGAAATGCTTTTTCTATAGAAAGGACATTTTAGCTTATGAAATAAGCACCTATTACCTTCCAATAAGAAAAACAATTTAAATCCCTAAAATATTACCCAAAAAATTAAAATTGGATTTTTAAAGATTTTTTCTTATTTCGTCAAGAAGAGGTTATCTTCATAAACTTACTTTAAATATAAGGCAGCTAAAAAAAATTTGCTGGGCAAGATAGTGGGTAATGAAACAAGAAAAAAAATTGATTTAAGATCTTATGGATATTTAGGCTCACCCCTTAGAGGGCCGAATTAGTCATAGCGAAATCACTAGCTATTTTAATATCTAGCACTGTAAAAAACCTCACAACTATGGCAATATGCTAAAAGGCAAGCTTGCCAAATGCACCCAGATACAGGTGAAATTATTGATTATTGAGGACGAGACAAAAAACTCTCTATAGATCAAACCCTCATTAGAGGTTAACATTTTTCCATATCTTTAAAGAAACATTAAGCTAAGAGCAATGCTTTTCTTTCAAACACCCTTTGCTATAAAATTAGGGTTATCCTGTCATTTTTTCCTAGGCTGTAGAAAGATGCTACCTGAGTGGACAATCTAAAAATCGTTTTCAAAATTTAATGATAGTTGATTCCCGATAGGAAAACAAATAGATAGTTTTCCTCTAAAGACTTAAGCCTTCCCGGCAACATTATCTCCTCCTGCTTTTTAAGAGACGAGACAGCTCTATAACCATTCTTTGCTTTATTATTAAAGCATTAAATTCTAATGCAGGAGGCTGCTTCAATCTCCATCAAGCTTAACCTGGGAAAAGTTTTTAAAATTGGCCGAAGGAGGATAGTATTTATCGCTTGCATCATTCGTAGCCCCCTTTCAAGGTTTCTTGAATCTAGAGTTTTGTCTTCAATGACTCATATGATATGAAAACTTCTCTCTTGTAGGGAAGGCTCTTCAATCAGAATTTGAGCCCCAAGTTTTTTTTAGGTGGGTTTATTTGATATTAAATTATTTCTAAGCCCTTGCAAGATAGCCATCAAGCAAAGAAGTTCTCGATAACGTGTAAAAAGCTTTATTTTTTTAGTCTTTAAAAAAATTAAAGCCTAGAAATATATTAAATAAGGCCTACGCATTTGAAAATGCTTAAAACAAAAACTGAAAAATTTTTTATATATTATCTTAGGATGATAAAAACTAACAGCGAGGATATACATATGTTATATTGGTCATTAACATTTTTGATTATTGCTATCGTGGCAGGCTTAATGGGTTTCAGAGGTATTGAAGGCATAGCCGCTACTATCGCCAAAGTTTTATTCATCGTTTTTCTTATTCTTTTTATTATTACTATGGTATCCGGATATGGGATGATGGGTACTCCTCAGCCTTAAATTAAGCGCTAAGCAACAATTTTTTCTAAGGAGATACTAAGCTACAGACCTTTCTAGAGTTTTGTAGCTTGGTATCTACTTTGGAAAGCTAATCGTTTAAGATTTGCTAAACATGAATGCTTTAAGCTTTCAATTAGAAAAAGCTTATATAAGAAAAATTTACTGAGAAGACAAAGCTTGCTAGAAGATTAGGCGTTTTTTTCACAAGTTTCTAAGCGGTATAATTCATAAGATTAATTTTACCTGGCATGTAGATAAGCCTTGCATGATTGCATGTTCATAAAACAAATCCGCTTCGTAAAGCCTACCTTCTAGACTAACGGGATTTAGCCTAAATTAAAATTATTAGCAACTCTTGAAGATAAATCCTTCAAAGAACAAGCTGGAGTACGGCAGCCAGGCAACTAACTATAGAAACTTCACCTGCAAGCAATTTTTTCTTTTTTATTCCATTTCTTAATTTTAGCTGCTAAGGCTCTACCCAAGTAAAATTGTATAGACAAGAGCTATCTTATTCCTTTTTTACCTTTTTTCGATAGTCTATATAGTTTTCCACCTAGGACTATGCAAAAAAACAAGCTTAAATCAAAATATACTTGAAAGTATTGATAAAATATTATCCAATCAGCCTTAATCCAAGAATGTAAACATACTAGAGGTAGATATTTATGCTTCCAGCCTTACCTGCAGAAGAAATGATTTTGAGACTTTTGCTATCAGGCTTGCTGGGTGGCTTAATCGGATTTGAAAGAGAACGATTAAGCTGGGTCGCTGGCCTACGCACACATATGCTCGTATGCTTAGGATCTACTCTTATCATGCTTGTCTCGCAGTACGCTTTTCATGAAGTCGTGCATGAAGGATTAATTAATTTAGATCCTTCACGTGTAGCTGCCCAGGTGGTTAGCGGAATTGGTTTTCTAGGAGCTGGCACCATCCTTTTTTTAAAAAATGTGATCCGCGGTCTGACAACAGCAGCAAGCTTATGGGCGGTGGCGGCAGTCGGTCTAGCTATTGGAGGAGGGCTTTACTTGGCAGCAGTTAGTACAACCCTGCTCATTCTAATCATCCTTGCTGGAATAAAACCTCTTGAAAAAAGATTTATCAAAAAAAATCGAGCTGTAGGTCTACGGTTTGGTGCCAAAAATGGTGCTATTCACTTAGCTTCCCTGCAAGAGATTTTAATCACTTTAAATAAACGTTATGATTCTAGCCGCCTACAAATAGAAAAAGTAGGAGATAAAGAAATTTTTCATTTATTGTTCAAGGCTGCTTCTCAAGCTCATTTTATAGAAATAATTGATGAACTACGTAAGCTAGAAGGCATTGAAAATATCGAACTTATTGATGATGCAGGAGCCTTCCCTTAGCTGTTATAGAGCTTTAACCTCTCCATAAGCTTAAGGCCTGGCTTTTTTATTTCTGGTTATCGCGCCTTTTTGGCCCACATCTAATTCCTAGGGTGGTAATAAAAAATAAAGCATGCTATTTCATTTGTTTAACAGGGAGATAAGTTATGGAGTTGAAAGCAATAAACCAAACTATAAAACAAATAAAGAAGAGCTAGCACTATTTTTAAGGCCTTTTAATGAGGATAATCACGGGGAAGATGTCTCCATTGGTACCCTGTATGGTTTACATAAAGCATAGCCTCTAATATGTCTTGTTTGAAACGTTTATAGAACCTGCCTCCTTTTTCATAGGAGACAGAGAAAATATGCTTGATTTCTTTCCACTCCCTATTACTTTAGCTAATTACACCTCTTATCTGTTAAATATTAATCGCCTCTTAATGTGGAAAAAATTATCTGGTGGGGAGGGATACTTAGAGCAAAAAGAGATCAAGCATTTATCTTTAGCAGAAAAAGGAGATCTTTTTAAAGATTGGATTGAACGGTATGGCAGAGCTATTAAAAGCTTGCAATTAGAAGGAAGCGGTTTAACCTTTTTACCTCTAGAGATAGGGCAATTATCACAGGTGGAGGAGCTTTTCTTAAACAATAATAAGCTTACCGCTCTTCCTAACGAATTAGGGTAGCTCCGTAGGCTTAGAAGATCAGGGGATCGGGTCCCCTTTAAGTAGTGATAGATGAGGTGTATACGAAGCTTATCCTTTAAAAGCTTATCTAGAGCATGAATGCTGTTTTTATATATTAGCTGCGCTATCTAAATTCCTAATTATTTTTTTTTGCTAAGGACTCTAGGAAAAATGAGGCTTTAAAATTTATTAAAGGCTGGGGGAAAAATGATGAAGGTAGACAGCTAGTCTATCAGTGACCAGGGTTATACGCTAATCATCTGACAATGAATAAAAAATGTAAATTCTGAGCCTCTCAAGAACAATGTTAATAGCTTAGAGGATAAGAACTAGCATGCGCCCTGCTGTAGTAAATAAGCAATTAGATCATTTACGTCTCAAGATTTCTAATAGCTACGGATGTGTATAAAGAGGCAGCAATCATAGGGAGAGAATGCACTTAAGCTCTTGATAATAAGAAGATAATGCATATTAAAAAGCATGCAAGAAGTAGAAAAAAGCTATTTGCAAATATTTTGACCGTGCAGATGCCCACAGAATCCTCTCTAAAACTGGAGGTATCCTGTGAACGCTTGCATAAACAGGAAAAAGTTTATTCGTTTCTCTTATCTAGAAAGAAATAATTCCATATTATATATTTAAAAGACTATTTATATAAAGTTATATCCTTTATTTCTATAAACAAATATAATAGTGGTTGGACGCTTATTTCTAAATCGTGGAGATTCTATGGTTAATCCTATTCATCAAGCTAGCCCAAAACTTATGATTCAGCAACCCACAGAAGCTCCACAAAAGATTTTTCAAGGCTTTAACTTATCTTCCGACGGAAAAAGTGCAATAAAAATCCTCCAGGTAGGGGGTAAAGAATTAAAGTTTACAGTCTTCTTTCCTAGTAATATGCAGACTGACGAGCGCCGTCATAAATATCTACAACATTTTAATGATGATCAATTGAATCACTTGGGCCAGTATGCGCTTGACTTGGGCCTAGGACAAGCAAAAAAAGAGACGCGAGGAAAATTAGAAGCTATCGTTCTAAATACCACCCCTTCTGGTAACCTTAACGAAATATTAAAAAAATATAGCAAGCTAGGAGCACCTAAGCCGATCTCTTTAGATTATTATAAAGAACGCCTTTATCAGTTGCAACACCATGACTCTTTGGCTCAAGATAAAGAATTACAGGCTAAACTCAAAAAATATGAGGGAAAGGCTGCTGCTCTTCAACAAATTCAGGAGATGTGGAAGAAAAACTTCTCTTCTTCTCCAGAACAGCCAGAAACTGTCCCTCCTGACCAAACAGCAGAAGAAGCCCTTCAACAAGCAAAAACTAGTCCTATAGATGATCAACATGACGAAGAAAAACTGTTAAGCCAAAGAGAGAGAAGAAAGAAAGAAGCTTTGCTGAAAAAAGATAAAAGTGCCCCTCCTTCAAGACCGCCTCATAAAGATAATGTTGAAGAAGAGAAAAAAACTATTGCACAAGAAGAAGCCGCCGCAAGCTAAGAGTCTCCTTAGTGATTAGTCCTTCTTTTTAAAAGGCCAACTTAAAAGTAAAGCAGCTTGCCCTTTTCCTATCGATTAACATAAATATTTACTCTTTTATGCTTAATCTCTTTCTTCTTCAAGAGAAGGCTTGAAATGAAGATTTAAAATCCCTCTTTAATTAATTAGCTTTGCCTCCTAGGGCCGTGCATAAAGTCACATAACTTAAAGCATATTCTTCTTCTGCTACAAGCCATTGCACCTTCCGCTGATGAGCCTCATCCTCTGCTAGATTAAAGGCAGCGAAATCACCTATGCCCTGCTGGAAAAGCAGATGCTCTCTCTCTAAAGAACCAACAGCATATGAGTAGATATTTTTATTCTCAACTAACCGCTTTTCTTTACTTTGCAGCGAATGTAGAGCAAGCTGAACCTCTTCCACAGCGTTTAAAAGCTTTTGATGATAATGGGAAAAAGCTGCTTTAGCACGCGCTTTATAAGCATTTACGGCTGCTTTGTTTTTGCCTGCATCAAATAGAGGAAAAGAGGTTAAAGGCTCGTATAGCCAATACAAATTTTTAAAACTTAAAATATCTGCTAACTGCTTACTCATTCCCCCAATACTCCCTATTAAGGCAAAATGAGGGAGAGCTTCGGCCATTACTCTTCCGATACGATAAGTTGCAGCAGCTAGCTCACGATCTGCTTGACGTATGTCGGGACGCTGGTGTAATAAATCTGAAGGCACTCCTACAGCTACCTGAACGTTAGGTCGAGGCATAGGGGCATGGCATAAAAGATTTTCCTCAAAAGGCCATATTGTTTCACCTATCAAAGTAAGTAATCGGTATTTATATTGCTCGAAATATTTCTTGAACTGTAAGATGGTATTTTTACTTTCACAAATTTTTATTTCAACCTTGGCGATTGAATCTAAAGAGGAATGATTAAGTACTAACCGTTCCTTTAAAAGATTGGCTCGGGCTTGCAAAATTTGTTGATAGGTTTCTTCTGCTAACCATTGATGTTGAATGCTTCTTAATCGAAGATAGGCTTTTGAAATTTCTGCTGTAATTGAAAGCTGAATAGCCATCAAATTCTCGTGGGAAGCCTCAAATTCTGCTTCTCTTGCCAAATTTTCACTGCGAAGCCTTCCAAACAAATCAATCTCCCAGGAAACTATAGGGCCCAGATGAAAGAAATCATAGCGTCTTTGGTTTTTGACATTTTGAGTTTTTAAGTAATTGATCAAGCTTGGTTGCTGAAAAAAAATCCCATCTGCTGGAGAGACAGCATTAGTGTGACCCATACCCATATGAACCCTAGGAAAATAATCCGCTCTAGATTCTAACAATAGAGCTTGATATTCTTGAAGACGCTGAGAAGCAATATGAACTTCAGGATTATTTTCTAAAGCTCTATTGATCAATCTCTCAAGTATAACATCGTGAAAAGCTGCCCACCAATTAGGTAACTCATCCTCTTCTTCTTGCACTCCTACAGGCACTTGCTTAAGCAAGGTTTGATCTTGCTCTATTTCCCAGTGCTCAGGCAGCTTTATATGAGGATTTTTATAAGCAGGTCCTACCCTCTGGCAGCTAGTACAGATACCACTCATCGCTATTAATGCCAGGCTGAGGGAAAAAAACTTATTCATGGTGGGTGCCATTTCTAGAATCGGGTATAAAGACATCCATTACTTGACCGACAAACAAACATTTCTGTGAGGTTTTAAAACGATAAATGAGCTGCACTACTCGAGTATCTATACGTTCCATAATTGAGCCTGTAAGGTTTTTCTTGGGAACCATCAGAGGCTTAATTTTTACAAAACTTAAAGGGATTGGCTTATTATTTACTCCTCTAAAAAAACCTACTGCCTCTTGATGAGACCTAAGATAAGAGATTTCATCTTCATTAACGGACACCTCTACAAAACACTCTTCAATATCTCCTAAAATCATCAAAGGCTCTGCTTTAGTGGATTGAGCTAACTCACCAGCATGAATATTAACCTTTAATACCGTGGCTTCTAATGGAGCTTTTATTAGAGTATCATCTAACTTCTGGCGAGAAAGCTCTAAAAGAGCCTTCTGGTACTCGACTTCAAAATTTGCTGCATCCAAATCAGGTTGCCAAGCACCTGCTTTTAATTGCTGAAATTGAGCCATTAAATAGTCATATTTAGCTTTTTGTACCTCTACAAGATAATTCTTTTGATTAAGTTCTCCTGAGCTTATCGCTTGCTTAGCTAAGAGATCTTGGGCTAATCGTTGTTGCCTTTCAGCTTCATCTAAGTCTACTTTAGACTGATGAAGAAGAGCTTGTTGAGAGGTTAGATTTTCACTTCTAGGAAGAGCTCGTAAGCGCTCTAATTGCATCTTTGCCTTCGCTAAAGCCGCCTCGCTTGCTGCCATCTCATGAAGTAATTCTTTATTTTCTAATTGAATCAGAGGATCCCCTAGACCTACTTTATCACCTTCATTAACAAAAACCTTATCAATTCTTCGTCCATTAGAAGCCTGGATAGCTATCTCTTCGCTTCTTGGAATGACTATGCCAATGCCATATATAGCATTTTTTCTAGCAATAAAATGTAAATAAGGATCTTCTAGGTAATGAATTTTAGGCTCTTTTGTAAAAAAAACCATCCAGATAGCTGCTAAAAGCCCTATAAAAGCTAATAAAGCTAAAACTATGAAATACTTTCGTTTTTGATTCATCCCCTTGCCATGCTTTTAAATAATCTTATTATTTCGCCTCTTAAGGATTATAAAGATAGCTCCTTTTTTCCTATCCTTAATAGAGGCTATAATTAACCTTTAAACAACCTTTTTTATTTTTTAGCTCATTTTCTTTCTAGGGCTCTACAGCTTACTTGGGAGTGGCTTGCTGCTATAATTCAGAAGCAATTACCCCCTCATTCATCCTAAAAAGCTTTAGTAAATTTTCTCGATTATTCCATCATTCAATTCTATTATGCGATCAGCATACTCTAATATTCTTTTATCATGGGTGGCTACAATGACTGCATTTTTTGGCTTTAAGGCATGCGTCTTTAATAAATTCATCACGATTAATCCGTTTGCATGGTCTAAAGAACTTGTAGGTTCGTCGCAAATGATTAGTTGAGGCTGATGAATAAGAGCTCTAGCTAAAGCTATCCGCTGTTGTTGGCCTCCTGAAAGCTCCTGAGGCCATCGATTGGCTAATGGAGCAATACCTATATCTGCTAGAGCTTCATAGGCACGATTTCTTGCTTCTTGTTTAGATTTATTCTGTAATAAAAGAGGTAATTCAATATTCTCAATACAGGTCAAAGAGGGCATTAAATAAAAATTCTGAAAAAGAAACCCAATATTTTCGCATCTGAACTTAGTTTTCTCTTCTTCATTAAAATCACGAGTATTTTTTCCGAAGATTTCGATCTTTCCTTCGTCTTCTTTTAATATGGTGCTTATGATTGAAAGAAAGGTTGTTTTGCCACACCCTGAAGGTCCCATTAAAAAAGCTAACTGGCCACAAAAAAAGTCGAGGGTCAAGTATTTTACAACCATCTGTTGCATCTCAGCAGTACCATAGCTTTTTACCACATCTTGACAGCTAACAGCTATTTCTTGGGCCATATTTTTGCCTATTTGCTCATGACAATTTTAGGATCTTCTTTCAAAACTCTACGGATACATATCCGCGCTGCCAATAAGTTAATTAAAACAATTGTAAAAGCTGCAAATAGGAATACTAAAGGAGGAAATAGAAAGGCAATCGTACCTTGCGAAAAGATAATCATTTGACCTGCTAAAGTTGCAGCCCCTAATCCTAGCCCAAAGCCTATAATTCCTGCGACTAAAGCTTGAAAATATATCATATGAGCAATCGTAAGCGGGGTGGCGCCCAGAGCGCGGAGCATGGCAAAAAAGGGCAGAGAGTCAATCGTTAACATATAAAACATAATCCCTACAATAGCAATACCTAGCAAAAAACCTGAAAGGACTGTGGTTCCAAAATTAATCAAAACACCTGTACTTAGGAAATACCAAATGGAACGCCACTTAAATCCTTCTCGAGTAAAAGCTGAAAGCCCTGTTTGATCTTTTATAGCTTGAACCACTTTCTCAACATTTTCTCCCGGCTTAACTCTGGCCAGTATAAAACCTAGATGGCGATTTTTAAAAGGAGTCAGATTTTTATACTGCTGATAGGCCATATACATAATGGGTTGAGGATAAAAGCCTAAGGTTAATTGTGCGATGCCCACAACGATAACGTACTGATCAGCTACTTCTAAACTATCTCCTAGCTTAAGATAAGAAGGTTTGCCATCGGCCCCATATGTCACTAAAGCTTCTCGAACAGCATGTTGATCTAAGATAATGCCCCCCTCATGCCGCAGACTCTCTACCACGCCTTTAACCATATGTTGAGGAGCGCCTAACAGAGAATTTTGATCGATTGCCACCACTTGAGCTTCATGGAACAACCCATTAGAAAGCTTTAAGGGTAAATAGGCCATCGACAAGGGAGCTGCCCAAAGGATTCCGGGAACACTCCTAACTTTATCAATTTGGCTGTCAGACATTTCGCGTATTTTATCTATATGTTCAGTGCCTGGATCCATAACCCAAATTTCTGGAGTAGGTATGTCTGTGATGAGCCGATAGGAACGTTCTACGAGCCCTAAAAAAATAGCCGATTGTTGGCAAATCAGAAAACTGGAAAGAAAAATGCCAAATATAAGACCTAGAAATTTAGCTTTATCTCCTATTAGCATTTTAAAAGCTACTTCGAACATGGCAAAAATCTTTAAGTCATTTTAAAATTAGCGTTCGTAGAAAAAGCACGGCCTTACAGCCGACATAGCAAACTTACCTTGTATAAAAAAAAATTATAATCTTTAGCAAGCAATCATTTGAAAAAAATTTGGAAGTTTTGCTCTCTATTGAGTGAAAAGACTAAAGAATGATATAAATTATTATCTGTTTAATTTGAGGGAATAAAAAAGCTTATATGATTAATGTTCTTTCTGTTCAAAATCTTACAAAGATTTACCCTGGAAAAATTCCTTTTACAGCGATTGATAAAATTTCTTTTGATTTAAGAAAAGGAGAAATTTTAGGATTACTAGGGCCCAATGGATCAGGTAAGACTACTACAATCCAAATGCTTTTAGGTACGCTAGCCTACACTTCAGGAGCTATTTTTTATTTCCAACAAGACTTTGCTCATGCTCGTTCAGAAATTCTTGAGAAGGTTTCGTTTGCCAGCACCTACACCAGTCTCCCTTGGATTCTAACTGTTAAAGAAAATCTAGAAGTCTTTGGCCTGCTCTATGGTTTGACCCGAAAGGAAAGTGCTCTAAAATTTGATCCCCTCTTAGAACGCTTTGGAATCCTTGGAAAGAGGAATCAGCGGGTAGCTTCATTGTCTGCGGGGCAAGTCACTCGGCTCATGCTAGTTAAAGCTTTTTTTACTAATCCTCAGATAGTGCTTTTAGACGAACCTACCGCCTCATTAGATCCTGATATAGCAAGCGACATCTGTTCTTTTCTTCTTGAACAAAGAGATAAAAAGGGCCTTTCTATCCTCTTTTCCTCTCATAAAATGGAAGAAGTCATGGAAGTCTGTGATCGTACAATTTTTCTTAAAGAAGGTAAAATCATTGCTGACGATCTTCCCGAAAAATTAGCTAAAAGCATTTCAGCCGTTCGCGTTAAATTATGCGTACAGGCAGGCCTTAAGCGTACCATAGCAGTAGCATCAACAGCCGGTTTTAAATATAATGTGGATCATCGAAATATCGAAATTCTCATAGAAGAAGACAAAATTCCTGCTTTTTTGCAGGCTTTAAGTAAAGAAGGAGTAAACTATGTCACTATCAAAATAAAAGAGCCTTCTCTCGATGATTTTTTTCACCATATAGCCAAGCAAAAACGATGAACTTTAGTAGAATCAAAGGTGTTTTCTTTCGTTATTATTATAATGCGATTAAAGGACCCAACCAGCTATCCGATATCTTTTACTGGCCTCTCGTAGATATTCTTCTCTGGGGCTTAACCTCAAGGTGGATACAACATCAAAATCATGTAGCCAACCTTCCTTTGGTACTTATGACCGCTTTAATCTTTTGGCAAGTAACCTGGCGTGGATCGGTGGATATTTCAATAAATATTCTTCAAGAGTTTTGGAATCGCAACTTAGTTAACCTTTTTTCTACTCCCTTAAAGATCTGTGAATGGATAATAGGAACGATATTACTCTGCTTATGCAAGCTAATCTTAACGGTAGCCTTTGGAGCAGTTACGGTCTACTTACTTTATACATTAAACGTATTTACCGTAGGATGGTCATTTCTTCCTTTTACTATCCTGCTACTTATGTTTGGATGGACCCTCGGCTTCGTAGCCGCCAGTATTATTATTTACTGGGGCCATCAAGTCGAAATGCTAGCTTGGATGATCGGTTTTCTATTTGCGCCTTTCAGTGCGGTGTTTTATCCTGTAAATATTTTGCCCGCATGGGCCCAGAAAATCTCTTGGCTATTGCCCTCCACCTATATTTTCGAAGGCATGCGAAGCATTTTAGATGAAAAACCTTTCCCCCATATCTATCTTTTTTATAGCCTAACTTTAAACGCTATTTACCTAACGTTTTCTATTTTGCTTTTTAAATGGATGTTTGAAAAGAGCCGTAGAAAGGGTTTAGGGCGCTTGGAATAAAAGCTTTTGGCTTTTCTAACACTTACTTAAAAGAGAGAAATATGCCTTTTACAATAGAAGGACAATGGATACCCAGCAAACCAGCTTCCTCAAAGCCTCCGAAAGGGGTAAAGATTCGTTTAGTCAAAAGAGGGAAGAATATTTTAACAGTTATTTTAAATTTAAATATACCTTCTAACGAACTCATTCATCTAGCCTCTCTTCTCAAGAAGAAGCTTGGGTGCGGAGGTGCAATCAAGGATGCAGATATTGAAATTCAAGGAGATAACGTCAGTAAGGTTAAAAAAATTTTAGAGGAATATGACATTAAATCTTCTTAAAAATTCTTTTATTCTTTGAATCAAAGAAGGTGGCAAAGATTACCCTTTAGATAAAATGAAAGCAAATTTAAAAACAAGAAGAACCTAGGGGCCTAAAAAGTTATGCTGATGATTGTGCGCCACGAACTTTGACAAGCCAACGGCGGGTCAAAGATGTTGTATAAGAGATTAGGGAAGGCTCCTAGTTACCGGTGACTTAGGCATAGGTTACCCCCCCTCCTTAAGCTGCATGGATAAAGAGCCCATATTGTAGATGCAATATGCTATTGTAGACGTTCATTAAAAGATTTAAAAGGCTGCTTTATAATAGTTGCAATACTACCTATTACCAAAGCTACTGAGCAGGCAGTACTTATAACTACGATCCCTTTAGGTATCGCTAAAATTAAGCCGGCTAATTTCATAATTTTAAATGCTGTATAGGTAGCTAAACTATAAGATACGATGTTTTTAGGTCCGATAGGAATCGGACCTAAAAACATCGTAGATCCAGGAATAACACGCTTACTTAATTCATAAATAACCTTTTCTGTTAAAGCAATACCAGCAAAACATATAGCTGCAGAGACAGGATTAAGAATCTTTGCACCTTTAATGACATTTACAAGATGAGCTCCAGCAAAGCCTTGAATAGCACAAAAAGCTTCGTCAAGTATTGGATATGAACTTCTAATCATAAAATAACTCCTAAATTAATTCTAAGGGTAAAGCATCGTCAAAGATGTTATAACTTATCGGGATTAAATAATATTTTCAAGCTTCTAATTACAATGATGTAGATGTGCTCCCCCCGTTGCTCCCTTAAGCCGGGAGCTCATAACTTTCTTGGTGAACGTTAATTATCCTGCGATTATTCCAATACAATAGAATATCCCCAAGCAAAAATGATATTTGCAAAGGATTTAAGCGTTAGGTAATCCTTCTGGCCTGATCGAATGCCTTGAAGGATAGAAGGTGATAATCCTGCTACTTTGGCAAGCTTTCTAACAGAAATATGATCTTCCTCTATTAAAGCAATGATTCACTCAGATAATAAAAGCTCTTGGTATTCTTCACCCATTCTTTTCTTACGAACTGGGCCTTGGAGCAAGCCTTTCATAGGTAGATAAAACTTTTTTAGCCATAATAATCCTCTAATTTGACTCTTACCTCATATTAGAGAAGTATCCTGGGATATGCCTAGCACCGGAGCGTTCTAGAACCAATTCATCGAGGGAATGAAACAGCTCTATAAACTCCAAAATGTGCTCTATATTCGGCTAATTCTGCCTGGAGAGGGACCCTTTAAGATTAGGGAGGAATCACTAGCTCTAACGGGAACTTAAAGAGAAGTTGCTCTCCTTTATCTCCTTAATATAAAATAAAACTGATGTAATACACATTACTCCATAGCAAGACCCTCTCTCACTTAGCGGGGTCCGGTCCGAAAAAACCCAAAAGCTTTACCCTCCAAGACCTTACTGCAATCTCGTTTCGATTATTCCTTACATTGCGAATATTTCGAATAAATGCTATCCTAAGAATAAAAGATCCCAATAGGAGTATTTATGGTTACGCAATCTTTTCACTTACCTGAACCTATTATGCCTAGCGAAAGCGAGGTAGAATTAGCTCGTGCTTCTAGCCGTATCCTTTCTTCCATGAGCTTGCAGAAAGGAAAAACCGTTAAAATCCTACTCGAAACTGATAATTATCAACAGAGTTCGGTTACTTTGCCTTTTTCAGCCTTTAAGCTGTTGATGACAGTGCTCACTCAAATGGCAGAAGGAAATGCAATCACCTTAATTCCTGTGCATGCGGAACTTACGACCCAAGAAGCTGCAGATTTACTTAACGTTTCACGCCCTTATCTAATTCGACTTCTAGAAGAAAAAAAAATTCCCTTTCGTAAGGTAGGAACAAGGCGCCGAATTCTGTTCCAAGATTTAATGGATTATAAGGCTAAAATTGACGCAGCACGTCGTAAAAATCTAGATGAGTTGGCTGAAGAAGCACAAAACCTGGATATGGGATATTAAATGGCTAGCTTTATCGTGATTTATGACTCATGAGTCTTGTATCCAGCTCCTCTAAGAGATTTTCTGATGCGATTCGCGTTAACAGATCTTTATCAAGCGAAATGGACAAAGGATATTCATTGCGAATGGATGCGTAACCTTTTAAAGAATCGATCGGGCTTGACTGAAGAGCGCATAGAGATGACACGAGTCAAAATGGACTTACATGTCAAAGATTGTTTAGGCTTTGACTATGAAGAGCTAATTGACAATTTGAAGCTACCAGACCCAGATGATCGACATGTATTAGTAGCAGCCCTCAAAGCAAACGCACAAACTATTGTGACCTACAATTTATCGGATTTTCTTCCATCAGCTATTGCCAAATATGGGATTGATGCTCAGCACCCTGACGAATCTCTAAGGCATCTAATCGATTTGAGTCCCAGCAAAATTATGAAAGCCGTGCAAGAAACCAGATTAAGCTTGAAAAAACCTCCAAAAAGTTATGAAGAATACTTAGCTATACTGGAGAAGCAATCACTCCCACAAACGGTTGCTTATTTAAAAGATTATGAATGGCTTATTTGATGAGGCAACTGCATATGCAAATTAGGCCGATGGATTCGGAGGACATTTTAGAGGTAAGTCAGGTACACAGGAAAGCTTTTCCTTGGCAAGCTCTCTCTGAGGAATGGATTAAATGTAACTTTAATGCTTAACCTCGAATTAAGCTGTTCATCGCAGCCGTTGAGAAAGAAATCTTGGGATATATCCAGTGGAGTGAGAAAATTGGGTTTCGCCAATAAGTAATCTTAGAATTAGAACAAATTGCTGTACCTCCTACTTACCATTCGCACGGCATTGGAACACGATATTGTAGCCGATTTTTTCCTATTCTTAAATGCTTATTTGCTTGTAAATCAAAGAAATGAAGCTGCACTACGACCTTTATACTTCCATAGATATTCGCCTTTGAAGTACCTGAATTACTTAGACATAGAAAATCTACATTTCTATCTGTTTTTATGTCAGTTTCCATGTTGTTCAGCGAAATCTTACTGACTAGGAAAATAACCCAAAAAACATTGTCTGCTTGTTATTTCTGGTTTATTTATGAATAAATTCCCCAAAATGTACTCAATCGACATGAGAGAGTGCATTTTGTAGAATCGCAAATATGAAAAAATACGAAGATAAATTAGAAAAATTGTTAAACCTGCCTTTTTTTACTCTTAAAGAAGCGGAAAATCAAGGCATTTCAAGATGCACTGTTATCTATTTAACTAAAAATGGTATCTTGGAAAAACTTTGTCCAGGGATTTACCGATCCTCCACTTATGAACCACAAGTAGATTTTGACTGGGAAAAGCTAGCTTTTACAGTAGCTAGTATTCCAGAAGGAGTAATCTGTCTCATTTCTGCTCTTTTTTATTACGAGCTAACAGATCAAATCAGGCGTGAAGCTTGGATTGCCATCCCAAATCAAAGACATTCACCAAAACGTCCTGACGCTCATATTGTGAGAATGCGTAATACTGACCTTGAAAAGGAAACACTTACCATGGGAGAGTACACAGTTCATATTTTTGATAGAGAACGAACCATTGTAGATGCTTTTCGTTACTTAAGTAAAGAAATCGCTCTTAAGGCATTAAGGCAATATTTTACATCAGCGGATATAAAGCCTGATTCAAAGAAATTAATCGAATACGCGCACATTTTGCGCGTTAATATTAATCCTTATATTTTTCTTATACCACATGCCTGCTGATCTAGAAAAATCTCTTAAAGCTCGTTTGCGAGTGATTGCCAAAGAAGCACGTCGGGATCCAGCTGACCTTTGGCAAAACCTTATTTTAGAAAGATTCCTTGTGGGCTTAGCAAAATCAAATTATAGAGAGCGATTTGTTTTAAAAGGCGCCGTATTATTGTCTAAATACATTAATCTAGGCCGAGAAACTAAAGACTTAGATTTTCTTGCCAATGGAGTTAGCAACAGAGTTGATGATCTTTCTCTTATATTTGAAGAAGTCTTAAAAGATAGAACTCGATGATGGCTTTACTTTCCAAAATATTAAGGTGAATCAACTTACTCATCCTCATATGCGTTATTCTGGAGCTGAAATCAGCGCCATGGCTTATTTTGGGCAAATTAAGTACAAGCTTTCAATCGATATTGATTTTGGAGATATTGTTGAACCAATTCAATATTCGATTCCTTTGCTTAAGGGCGCATAAGGAGCTATATTTGAATCGAGCGTGAATCTTTCCTGCTATCTTAAAGAATTCATATTTGCAGAAAAATTAGAAACCATTGGTTATCGTGGGTTTTTAAACAGTCGCATGAAAGATTTTCATGATGTGCATTCATTAATCCTCAACGAGTTTTCTGCTTCTTTTCATAATTTAAAATTAATTATAGAATCAGTTTTTGAGCATAGAGGTACGCCTTTAAAGCTTCCTATCGCATATAAAATAGCCGAATTACGGCAACTTAGGACATTTTGGCAAAGCTACTTGAACGGCTTAAAGATTGATGAGAATACTCTCCCTAAGAATTTTGATGATTTGCTTTCTAGGATCAATGAATGGTTAGTTGGCAAAAACATAAAATAAAAAGTTCGAAAGATTGCTAAACTGAAGAGCCAACTAACCAATCACGAAGCCAATCTGCTCCAAGTTTGATCAACAGAGATTTGTAACTGGTGAATTAGAGGTAGACTCTTATAACCGCCTTAAGCGCCATGCTCAAGACCAGATTGAGAAATTAAAGCGATAGGGAAGATATAAAACTTACTGACGCGGCTTTTGAAAAGTATAGCCGCTAAGGAATTAGCCTTTTGACCCACATGGATATTTACTTCCAAATGGCACCCTTGGACGTCAAAGGGAAAATGCTTGGTTCGATATTTTCAGGAAAATTGATTTTTGCAGAGGAAAAGTATTGAACCGTAGGAATGAGCCTAACTTTCTCACTTATTTATAAGAAACGAACACATGACGAAATAAAAAACCCGGAGACATCTTCATTTTTGAAAATGTCTCTTAGGGATATGCCGATGACCGGACTCGAACCAGCACTTAGTTGCCTAAAGTAGATTTTGAGTCTACCGCGTCTACCATTTCGCCACATCGGCTAAAAAAATTAAAAGTGATCATAATTCTTGTTAACCTAAAACTGCAAGTAAAAAAGGTAAAAACTATTCCAACAATAATCCTGTTCTTTCGATCGCTACCTAAACTAGCCTCTCATTTATTTCTTAGTTTTTTCATGCTGCAATAGCGGCCCCTTGAGATAGCGAATATTCAACATCTAATTGCTTTATAGCTAATTGGCTAGTGATTAATTGGCGCCACACCCAACACAAAGGTCCAAAAACTGAAACATAAGGCCTAGAATCGTAAAGGCTAAATAGCGCTTGATTAATAAAAAGTAAGGAAATAAAAAAGATAAAGGGAATGATGCCAACAAATCTTTGCATTTGAGGGCGGCACTGAGGTAGCTCTGTTTTAAGCTGATCCCATTTTTTTCCATAGGTTGCCGATATGCCTGGAGCATTGAAAGAGAAAACTCCATGAACTAAGCTAGGATTATCTATCGCTGTATAGCGTGCAAGAGCGCCGCCTAGACTATGACCTGTTACCAACGCATTTTTATTCTGTTCTAACCATTGAGTGATGTTTCTCTTTCCACTTGCATAAGCAATATAACTTACCCCACGAGGATCAAAGTCGGCAGCTAATGTGGCTAAAAAACCTCTCTGCGATAAACCAATCCGGGTTCCCGAAAAAGCCAAAATAGGTGGAGCCTTTTCATTTTCATCTACCGGCTTGAAAACGTAAGCACACATTCCCATCTATAGAGGGATTTCACTTGCTGCATACTCTATCATGCGACCCTCACAAGGAATTTGGAAACGTTCCCCCTCTTTAGGATTAAAGTAGGCTAATTGCTTGCCTACTAATTCTAGGGAAATAAGCTTGTCTAATTCGATAGGGGGATCTTTCTTAAAAACCACTTTGTTAATAAGGTTTATTTTGTAAGCTTGAGCGAATAGTTTTTAAAGGTTAGCTTTTACTTTAGGCTCCCAATGTGTGTCAGCAATACTTGAAGAAAAGATGGAGAGCCAAGTCATTGTTTTAGAAATCACAGGCTTAGCAGGTTTCACAAAGCCCGAAGACTCAAACTCGAATCTTATCTTCCCTAAAAGTTCATTATAATTTTCCAATACCTGGCAGACCGATATAGAACTTAAATTTTTTTGCTGCCCGCTTTTTATTCCTGCTTTATGAAAAGCATATCTTTTTAAAATTTTAGCAGCAGATGGAGAAAGCTTAACCTTAAGATCAGCCTTTAAATAAACATCCAAGCTTTTTGACAGCGTTTTTTTATCTAAAACTGAAGACTTTAATTCACATTTAAGACAGGTTTCAGAAAATTGCGTCCATGAAAAAAGATTTAACATAAAATAGCACTCATTTTATTTTTATAATAATAAATTAGCGTTATTTTATTTATAATTAGGCGTTGTTGCGTAAATACTAAGAAGTGTATGCGATAAGATTGCTCTTTAACACATAAGAGCTATAAAATTAGTTTGCAACAACAAAAATATAGGCAAGCTATGGAAAAAAAGCTTAACTACCGCATACGTAACTGGTCGGATTATAACAAAGCTTTAGAACAAAGAGGAAGCATAACTTTATGGTTTTCGGATGAAACTATTAAAGGATGGAGGGAAAATAAAAGCACGGGGAAGAAGGGCCGTCCAAGAATTTACTCTGCTGACGCTATCCTATGCGTGTTGATGATTAGGGCGGCTTATCATTTACCCCTCCGTGCTGTACGAGGGTTTGTGTCATCGCTGATTACTTTGCTGGCTTTGGGATTGCCTGTTCCTTGTTATACCCGCATTTGTAGGCGTGCTAAAGAGCTTGGGCAAGAGCTTACAAAGCTAAGCCGTAAGCGTCCGACAG
>NZ_VJOT01000018.1 GCF_011087585.1 Neochlamydia sp. AcF84 | reverse complement strand
TTTTTACAAGCGCTTGAATAGATTTAAAGTAAAGTTTGGCATCGGTAGGAAAGGCGATAGCTTTAGGCATTACGGTTGTATCGGCAATGACTTTTTTAAGGCTTTTTTTTACTGCGCCTGTCAGAACAGCTGCTGCAATCGTCCCTTGTAAAATCTTGCTAAGTCCAGCTTCACCCAATCTAGATCTCCATCTAATTAAAGAAGTAGGATGAATAGGCAGCGCATGATGCCAAAATTCATACCCACAAAAGTATTGCCAATAAGGATTTTCTACCCATCGATGCACCACATTTACATCCGAAAGCCCATACATATGCTGCAAGATAAAGAGCCCTACAACTAGCCTTACAGGCTTAGCTGGCTGCCCTATCTTTTCTACAAACAGCTTATCAAACTCTTCTTCCAGCTGCTTCCATTCAATCAATTTGGATAGCTGGATAAGAGGATGATCTAGATTGAGTTCATCGCTAAAGCGAGATTTAAAAAGACGGCTTTGTTGGTTATCTAGCTTGATTGGTTTCATAGTCAACTTTGCAAGAAATTAAGAGCTTTATAATGATTTAGGCGTAAACAAAGCATAGCGATTTGGGAGAAAAAACGCTCTCAAAATATTGCTTAAGCCTGAAATATCCTTTAAATCATGTCAAACTATTACTACCTCGTTAAGTGGCTTTTTGATATTAATGTAGGTAAGGTTTACTAATTAAGGAGGGGCAATGAATCTAGAGCAACTAAATTCCATTCGCGAACAACTTAATGAATGGATTAATGTTTTCAAAGCCAACTTAGGAAGATCAGAAAGAGTTCACTGGTGCAGATTATACATTTCAGGATTAATATTAGATGGAGAAAGAAAATCTATCGAACCCATGGCAAAAAGGCTTCCTGGAGGAAATGAACAAGCCATTCAACAATTTGTCAATCAAAGCCCTTGGGACCATGCAGCGATGCAACAACAACTGGCACGGCATATGGCTCAAAGCATGGGGGTTAAAAAAGGAGTACTTGTTCTAGACGACACTTCTTTACCCAAGAAGGGAAAGTTTTCGGTAGGGGTAGCCAGGCAGTATTGTGGAGCTTTAGGAAAAATTGCTAATTGTCAATCAATCGTCACGTGGCATTACTGTGAAAAAGGTAAAGAGCATTTTCCTATCCTAGGTGAATTATTCCTTCCTCAATCTTGGACAAAAAGTAAAAAAAGAATGCAGGTAGCCAAAGTTCCTAAAGCAAGATACAAGTTTTTAAAGAAATGGCAGCTTGCTTTACAACTTTTAGATGATATTCTTAAGAAGGATTTTCCCTATGAAGCGCTTGCTTTTGATGCCGGTTATGGAGAAAAACGAGAGTTATTGGGAGAATTAGATAAAAGGCAGTTAACCTTTGTGGCTCAAATTCCTGAAAATCATAGCTTTTGGCCTATCGATATTTCTTTAAATTCCACCAAGAACATTAGAGGTAGGCCAAGAAAATATCCAGAAGTAGCCGATAGAAACTTTAAGCCCCTTTCTGCCAAGAAATGGTTAAAAAAAT
>NZ_VJOT01000017.1 GCF_011087585.1 Neochlamydia sp. AcF84 | reverse complement strand
GGCAATGTACCGCTTTAAAAGAAGCTTTGGAGGAGATTTTCGCTCTAGGAAGCTAGACTATCAGCGGGCAGAATTATATGCTAAATCTTTGGCGATGAACAAGACGACAGCACTTGGAATGCCCCAAGCAATGGGTACTAACTTGATAAGCTTTTAAACAGACCAACATTAGGTCATTTACGCAACAAGGTCATAATAAAATGTAAAATAAGTTTTAAATTTGCGTTGATTTAAAGTTTAAAATATAAATAAATATAAATACTTATTATGTAAGTGATAGGGCATAAAATTTATATACTTGAAACTTAACTTAAAATTGGTTTATTATTTATCTGATTATTGAGAGTTAAGGTAATTTAAATTATTGGATTTTGTCCATGGCTATTATTCTCTCAAAGTTTTCTAAATTAACTTTAACGCAGGACTAATTGTATGATGCATTTATCACCTACACAATCTAACAAAGATATGGTTGTATATAAATTTTTATCTCTAAACAAACTATTTACTACCAAAGCAAAGACTAACATTAAACATCTTCCAGAAGAGTTGATAATACGGATCTTCTCTTTTTTGTCTCCCCAAGAGGTTATCCACGCTCAAAGCGTATGCCAGAATTGGGAGAAAATAGGAAACAAAACTGAATTATGGGACCGCCTTTACTGTCGAGATTTTAAAAGTAAAATGGGTGAAAAAAAAACAAAGCAAGATTACATCGGTCGCTATAGACTCAAAAAATATCAAATCTTTGTTAAAACAAAAAAGATTGACTTTTCTTATAGCTTTTTACCAATAAGTTTTTTGCCTCTTGTCAATAAAAGAGAAAATGCATCCAGATTTAAGCTGACTGATTGAAAGGTAGAATTAGTAAGCGGTCACAGGGTAAGCCTAGCTTTAGATAGGATTCTACGGGCCTCTGCAAAGCCAAAAATGCTTGTAAATAGCTTTTTTTCCTATTTACTGCACTTTCTAATTTACGTTATCTTCTGAGCATCAAGGGATTAAGCGTTTCTCTCCCCCAGCCGCCTCCGCGGTGACCGCTTATTAGGATTATCATTATCTTATCCTTACAAGGGAAGATATAAATTGTAATAGATAGGACTTAATCTGACTTTTGTAATAAAAATAGAGAGATGCGATTTGAAAGCCGCGAAGCTTGAAGCCCTGCCACTCATTGAAAGCGATAGGGCCACAGGTGAAGCGAGCGGCCCCAAGATCAATAAGGAGTGCCAAAATGTCAAATTTAGCAACTCATCAAAAATTTATCAAAAATAAACTTGGTGTCATAAAGCTAGCTAAAACATTAGGAAATGTATCTTAAGGCGTGTAAAATGATGGGATATTAGATTCAAAAAACTTTATGAAAGAGGGGAAGGGTAGCTTTTCGAGTATGACGCGTAGTAAAAAAACCCGCATAAAAGACAGGGTGGACGAGACTATCGAAAAAGCTGTGGTTGGTTTTGCTCTTCATAAGTCTTTTTATGGATATTAGGAGTATGTAATGAGCTTGAAGAAACAAGGAATTTTCATTTCGCCAGGAGGCGTGCGCTCTGTTTGGCTTAGATACAATCTTTAAGACCTTTCAAAAACGCCTCAAAGCATTGGAAGCTAAAGTAGCTCAGGAAGAAATGATATTAACAGAGGACCAACTAAAAGCTTTCGAAAAAGCCAAGGAAGAAAAAGAAGCACATGGCAAAATTGAAACTGAACATCCAGGCTATTTATTATCTCAAGATACCTATTATGTAGGCACTATTAAAGGTGTGGGACGCATTTATCAACAGACAGTGATCGATACCTATTCTAAGGTAGCTTTTGTCAAACTATACGATAGAAAAAATGCATTGGTAGCAGCGGATATGCTGAATGATCAAGTCATTCCATGGTTTGAAGAGCAAGATATTCGTGTCTTAAGAATATTAACCGATCGTGGTACAGAGTACTGTGGAGCAAGAGAGCATCATGAGTATGAACTTTATCTGGCCATTGAAGGTGCGCCGCAGGCGCGCAAAGAAGTTCAATATGAACTAAAACTTTGTGCTTAAGCTGTACAAATGATGGAGAAGGCCCTCCGAAGTCGGTTTTCAGGAACGGGCTTCAAACCACCTTAAGCTGCTGTTATT
>NZ_VJOT01000016.1 GCF_011087585.1 Neochlamydia sp. AcF84 | reverse complement strand
AACAAGTATTTTAGAAATAATAAAAGGTTTTGTTTCACTCACGATTTCCTCCTAGAAATCTAGTTGAATAATGAATGTTACCACTTAATCCAACCTCTTTGCTCCAGCTGCATTACCAGCCTTCTTTGCTACTACAGGTTGTTCCGCCCCCGTTCTTGGCATCGGTACTCTCATTCTTATGATTTTAGTCATTTGAATTTCTCTCTTATCATCCAAGCGACTGGTTCCCACAGTTCCGTACAAACGCCCAAATCAGACTCACGCCATCTATACGCCGGATGCCATCTACACAGTAATCAGGTATCTTGTAGATTCTTTACAGAAGATCGAAGCGCCCCTGCTTTTGACATCAAATTTCTGGCTTACGACGCGTCAACAATGGTTTAAGGTTTATTCGTCTTTCTGATTTATACCTTCCGATTTTATCTCGACTTTTCCTTAATGCTCACTACCATTACTCTTAATAACAGCAGCTTAAGGTGGTTTGAAGCCCGTTCCTGAAAACCGACTTCGGAGGGCCTTCTCCATCATTTGTACAGCTTAAGCACAAAGTTTTAGTTCATATTGAACTTCTTTGCGCGCCTGCGGCGCACCTTCAATAGCCAGATAAAGTTCATACTCATGATGCTCTCTTGCTCCACAGTACTCTGTCCCACGATCGGTCAATATATTCTTAAGACACGAATAGCTTGCTCTTCAAACCAGGGAATGACTTGGTCATTCAGCATATCCGCTGCTACCAACGCATTTTTCCTATCGTAGAGTTTGACAAAAGCTACCTTAGAATAGGTATCGATCACTGTCTGTTGATAAATGCGTCCTACGCCTTTAATAGTGCCTACATAATAGGTATCTTGAGATAATAAATAGCCTGGATGTTCAGTTTCAATTTCGCCCTGTGCTTCTTTTTCTTCCTTGGCTTTTTCGAAAGCTTTTAGTTGGTCCTCTGTTAATATCATTTCTTCCTGAGCTACTTTAGCTTCCAATGCTTTGAGACGTTTTTGAAAAGTCTCAAGATTGTATCGTAGCCAAACAGAACGCACACCTCCTGGCGAAATGAAAACCCCTTGTTTCTTAAGCTCGTTACATACTCTTAATTGTCCATAAGCAGGCTTTTGAAGAGCAAAATCAACCACAGCTTTTTCGATAGACTCGTCCACTCTGTTTTTTATGCAGGGTTTTTTACGCGTCATATCCTGAAGAGCTGCCTCTCCACCTGTTTCATATAGTTCTTTGAATCTATAAAAGCTATCTCTAGAATACCCCATCATCTTACACGCTTTAAGATACATTTCCTAATGTTTCAGCTAGCTTTAAAACACCAAGTTTATTTTTTATAACTTTTTGATGAGTTGCTAAATTTGACATTTTGACACTCCTTATTGGTTTAAGTCGCTCGCTTCAACTTCCCTGCTATCACTTTTAATGAGCAACAGGGCTTCAAGCTTCGCGACTTATAAATCGTGTTTCCTTTATTTTTATCACAAATGTCAGATTAAGTCCTATCTATTACACTTAAGGAGGCCAATCATGTTTTCATTGGCAACTCTTTCTCTGGATAAACTTTGGTTTGTTCTTTTATTCTCTTGAGTTAAAGGCTTCTTCTTACTTTTTTTCTTAGGCATTTGGGTTTGGGCATGCAGCTTTGTTAATCCTTGATACCCTGAATCGGTTAACACTCTTATTTGTGGATTGATTTTAACTTGGGATTCTTTGAATAGCCTAAAATCATGCTTTTTGCCATTGCCATGTGAGGTATATATTACTTTTTTACTCTTCTTATCGACTACTACTTGGGTCTTTAGGGTATGTTTTTTCTTTTTCCCTAAATAATAGCGCTTTTGTTTTTTTTAGGGCGCTCAATAGGCGTTTCTGTAGCATCAACCAAAATAACCTCATATTCTGTATCGCTTTTCAAAAGCTCTTTACGCCCCGGTAAAGCAAAATTTGGATGCTTGATTAACGTATCTTCAATCCATTTCACCGCTTTATAAGCTGAGCTTTCACTAATTCCATAGCTTTGGCTAATATGGAAATAGGTCCTATATTCGCGCATATATTCCAAGGCCATTAACAGCATATCTTCTAAACATAGTTTATATTTACGCCCGCCTTTAATCTTCTTGGCCGTATCGGCTTCCTGTAAAATTTGCACCATCTTATCAAAAGTACTACGCTTTACCCCTGTCAATCTGCGAAACCGTTCATCATCTAATTTCTCTATCTTATCAAATTTCATGGTGCCTCCTTTAAATGTTGAGTCACCATTTTACTAAAATTTACATTTTATTCCAGTTTCGAAAGAGGTCTAATAAAAGAACACCTATAGGAAAGTATTGTTTTGGCATGACGCCTTTACAAACATTCTTAGATGCCAAGCGTCTTGCACACGAAAAGATATTAAGATAAGTTACAACTGACAGAAATAGTATCTGCCAGGTAACTCCTGCTTGTCAGAGCAGGTAGTGTCTATGGCATATTATGTGATTTAGCTAAACAACACTGTGATTGGCTTACCATCTTGCTGATTTAGAATAGCTACCCTTAATGCTAATTCATTTCGCAGAACCTCAGCTTTCTCCAAATTATTATCCTGAATGGAGTGGAAGATAGCGATCCCAAGTTGCAAGATATATTGCTTAATACTAGCACGCACAATCTCCTGATTGTCTTGTAATCCCACATGAGCGAAAGAAAAAGCCCAGTAATCTTCTTGCACAGCGGCTAATACAATCTCTCTATCATTCTTAAGCTCTTCGCTGGCATACTGAAGTGCTGCACCTCTTTGCTTAACGGCAGCAAGCACGACTTCTTTATCTTTCTTTAATTCCTGGCTTGCAAACTGAAGTACCCAGCCATTCTGCTTAACAGCAGCAAGCACAATCTCTTTATCATTCTTAAGTGTTTCCTGTTCTAACTCCAATACTCTGCCATCTTGCTGAACAGCTGCAAGCACGATTTCTTTATCTTCTTTTAACTCCTCGCTGGCGTAGTAAAAGGCTAAGCCATTTTGCTTAACTGCAGCCAGTACAAATTCTTTGTTTCTCCTTAGCTCTTCGCTGGCATGCCCGAATGCCAAGCCATCTTGCTGAACGGCAGCAAGCACCACTTCTTTATCCTCTTTTAACTCCTTACTTGCATACTTAATTGACCTGCCATCTTGCTGAACAGCAGCAAGCACGACTTCTTTATCTTGTTTTAATTCCTGGCCTGCGTAATTAAGTGCCCAGCCATTTTGCTGAACAGCAGCAAGCACAATCTCCTTATCATTCTTAAGTACTTCCTGCGTCAACTCCAATACCATACCATCTTGCTTAACAACAGCCAACATAAATTCTTTATCTTCTTTTAGCTCCTCGCTTGCGTGATAAAAGGCTAAGCCATTTTGCTTGACAGCGGCAAGCACAATCTCCCTATCATTTTTAAGAGCTCCCTGCACCAACTCCAATACCCTGCCATCTTGCTGAACGGCAGCAAGCACCACTTCTTTATCCTCTTTTAACTTCTCGCTTGCATACTCAAGTGCGAAGCCGTTCCGCTTAACAGCAGTAAGCACGATCTTCTTATCATTTTTAAATGCCTGGCTGGCGTGCCCAAGTGCCCAACCATGTTGCTGAATGGCTGCAAGCACCACTTCTTTATCCTCTTTTAACTCCTCACTTGCATACTCAAGTGACTTGCCAGTTCGCTTAACGGCAGCAAGCACCACTTCTTTATCTTCTTTTAGATCCTCGCTTGCATACTCAAGTGCCAAGCCATCTTGCTGGACGGCAGCGAACACCATTTCTTTATCCTCTCTTAACTCCTCACTTGCATACTCAAGTAACCTACCATTTTGCTGAACTGCAGCAAGCATTACTTCTTTATCTTCTTTTAACTCCTCGCTTGCAAAATGAAGTGCCCTACCATTTTGCTTAACGGCAGCAAGTACCACTTCTTTATCTTCTTTTAACTCCTCGCTTGCAAAATGAAGTGCCCTACCATTTTGCTTAACGGCAGCAAGCACTACTTCTTTATCTTCTTTTAACTTTTGGCTTGCGTATACAAGTGCCCTACCACGTTGCTGAACGACAGCGAGCATAAAACTTTTATCGTTTCCAAGTCCTTTATGCGCATACTCAAAGATTAGGCTACCTTGGATTAGGTTATCTTGCTTAATAATGGCAGCAAGCACCACTTCTTTATCCTTTTTTAACTCCTCGCTTGCATGCTCAAGTGCCAGTCCATCTTGTTGAACAGCAGCAAGCACCGCTTCTTTATCTTTCTTTAATAGCTGGCTTGCGTGCTTAAGTGCCAAGCCATTTTGCTGAACGGCAGCAAGCACCACTTCTTTGTCTTCCTTTAGTGCCTGGCTGGCGTATTTAAATGCCAAGCCATTTTGCTGAACGGCAGCAAGCACTACTTCCTTATCTTTTTTTAATTCCTCGCTGGTGTATAAGAATGCTGAGCCAGTTTGCTGGACGGCAGTAAGTACCACTTCTTTATCTTCTTTTAGCCCCTCGCTTGCATACTCAAGTGCTAAGCCATCTTGCTGGACGGCAGCAAGCAGCACTTCTTTATCTTCTTTTAACTCCTCGCTTGCAAACCGGAGTGCCAAGCCATTTTGCTGAACGGCAGTAAGTACCACTTCTTTATCTTCTTTTAACTCCTCGCTTGCGTACTCAAGTAATCTGCCATTTTGCTGAACGGCAGCAAGCACAAACTCTTTATCATTTTTAAGACCTTCATGCGCATACTCAAAGATTAGGCCACCTTGGATTAGGTTATCTTGCTTAATTTGGAATAGGTTATCTTGCTTAATAATGGTAGCAAGCAAAACTTCTTTATCTTTTTTTAACTCCTCGCTTGCGTACTCAAGTGCCATGCCATTTTGCTTAAGGGCAATAAGCACCACTCCTTTATCTTCTTTTAACTTTTGGCTTGCAAACTTAAGTGCCAAACCATCTTTCTTAACGGCAGCAAGCACAACTTCTTTATCTTCTTTTAACTCCTCGCTTGCGTAACGAAGTAGCCAGCTATTTTGCTTAACAGCAGCAAGCACCACTTCTTTATCTTTTTTTAGTTCCTGGCTTACGTACTCAAAAGATCGGCTATCTTGCTTAATGGCAGCAAGCACCACTTCTTTATCTTCTTTTAACTCCTGGCTTGCATACTTAAGCGCTCGTCCATCTTGCTGAACGGCAGCAAGCACCACATCTTTATCTTCTTTTAACTCCTGGCTTGCAAACTGAAGTGCCCAATCATTTTGCTTAACGGCAGCAAGTACAATCTCTTTATCATTTTTAAAGGCTTCCTCCATATACTGCAATACCCTGCCATTTTGCTTAACAGCAGCAAGCACCACATCTTTATCTTCTTTTAACTCCTCGCTTGCGTACTTAAGCGCCCGGCCATCTTGCTGAACAGCAGCAAGCACTACTTCTTTATCTTTTTTTAACTCCTCGCTTGCATACTCAAGTGCCATGCCAGTTCGCTTAATAGCAGCAAACACCACTTCTTTATCTTCTTTTAACTCCTCACTTGCAAACTTAAGTGCCAGGCCAGTTCGCTTAACAGCAGCAAGCACAACTTCTTTATCTTCTTTTAACTCCTGGCTTGCGTACTCAAGTGACCTACCATTTTGCTTAAGGGCAACAAACACCACTTCTTTATCTTCTTTTAACTCCTCACTTGCAAACTTAAGTGCCAAGCCATCTTGCTTAACGGCAGCAAGCACAACTTCTTTATCTTCTTTTAACTCCTGGCTTGCGTACTCAAGTGACATACCATTTTGCTTAACGGCAGCAAGCACCACTTTTTTATCTTTTTTTAGACCTTCGCTTGCGTACTCAAGTGACATACCATTTTGCTTAACGGCAGCAAGCACCACTTTTTTATCTTTTTGTAGGTATACGCTTGTGTACTTAAGTGCCAAGCCATCTTGTCTAACGGCAGCAAGCCGATTTCTCTTTTCCTTATTTAATTGTGGGTCTGATGACCAACCCCCCAAATACCACGACTCTTTTTGAACAGCAACAGCTTCCTTATTTTTCTCTTTTTCTAGGTTAAGCTTCGCAGGCTCAGGGGTCCAACCGTTTTGCTGGACAGCGGTAAGCATAGCGGCTGTATTACTGGAAGGAAAGCTAAGTTGTGGAGATCCACGAGGTGTCGGCGGCGGGGAGTTAGGGTAGCATTTTTGATGGGTAAAGTCCCAAATACCTACAATTATATTTCCTAGAATAGGGATTAGCAAGATAATACACCGTTTAAAGCTTTTCTGGCTAAGATGTCGATAATAGGAGCTTTTGTTTATATTTTCTTTTTGTTTAGAGCGTAAAATGACCTGTTTTTGAAAAATATCAAATAGGTTAGTTACTGTACTGACGATGGGTATGTAATCAGCCACCTTATCTATATAACTGCAAGCTTGAGATAACTTATTTATTTCCACTGAATATTCCTCAGTAACGAGCTTAAATTAAAAGTAACTGAATACACTTATATTATTAAATTTAAAAGAAAGCAACAAGGTAATTAAATACAGCCTATTAGATAAAGTAGCTGTCCCTTCCTTAAAATGATTATTTTTACATAAGTAGGCAAATCTCTTTTTTATTTTTACTCTGTTTCTTTAGCTTATTTAATTCTCTTTCCTTACTTGCTTTTATCGTGATTATCCTCAAATTTATATGTTTCAACATTTTTTGTGCATCCTCTTTTTCCTCTATTGCATGCAATTGCTGGTAAATAGTTAAAGCTTCTTCCATATGTTTCTTGGCTAAATCGTATTTCTTCAGATCAACGAATAAAATGCTTAAATTAAATAAAGAATTAGCTACACCTTCGTGACTTTGGGTAGGATGCAGAGCACGTTGTATTTCTAATTCTTCTTGAAAATGCTGTTTAGCTTGTTCAAATTGCCTTAAATCTTTTAAAGCTCCTCCCACTGCTCTTAAAGAAGCGGCTACGTCAGGATGGGGCTTCAAGTTATAAAGACTACGTCTTATCTTTAAAGATTCTCTATAATGTTGCTCAGCAGCTTCAACCTCTTTCAAATCTTCTAATATTATTCCTAAATTGTACCACGCATTAGCAAGCTCAAATGATGGCAAAATAGCGTAGTTTAAGCGATAAATTTGCAAAGCTTTTTCAAAATAGGGTTTTGCTGCTTCGCGTTCTTTCAATAAGCGCATCACAGCACCCATATTAGTTAAGACAGCAGCTAAAGCGTTGCTAGGCTGATCGCCGTCGATAGCGTATTGCATCCCTAGCGCTTCTTTAATACAGGCTTTAGCTTGATTTCCTTGTTGTAGGCTAATTAAGACTGTTCCTAAAGTAGCTAATGCAGAAGCTAGCTTTGGACACGCTTTGTTCCCATGCAAATGACGTCTCATCTTTAGATTTTCTTCCAGGTAAGGGAGAGCAAGAGTAAATTTTCCTTGTTTTCTTAAAACATCTCCTAGGTTAAATAAGAGGAGAGCAATAGAAGGATGATTTTCATCTTTATAGAAACTGCGTTGCATTTCTAAAGCTTTTCTAAAATTCTCCTCTGCTTCGTTTACTTCTCCTATTTCTGCCAGCAAGAGACCTAAATTGTTTAAAGAATCTGCTTGAGAAGGATGAGGACGCTTGCCATATAAAGCTTCTTGTATCTCCATTCCTTTTCGAAATGCCTGCTTCGCTTCTTCAAATTGCTGAAGTGTAGATAAAACGGTTCCTAAATTGTTTAAAGAGATAGCCACATTGGGATGAGGCTGCGTACCATAAAGTTCATCGTAAATTTGTAAGGCTTGATTATAATGTTGCTTAGCTTGCTCTAGCTGCCCCATCTCTTGCAATACTACTCCTAAGTTATGTAAAGAAGCACCTACCTCAAAATTAGAATTATCGCCCCCAAGAACAAGATGCATCTGTTGAGATTGCTCATAATAGTTCTTAGCTTTCTTAAGGAATCCTAAAGCTTGTAGCGTAATCCCTAAATTGTTTAGGGAAATAGCCACATGCGGATGAGATTGAGTACCATACAAGTCGCGGAGCATGTGTAAAGTTTGCTTATAATGTTCCTTAGCCTCCTTAAGCCTTCCTAACCAGCGTAATACTTGCCCTACACTATGTAGGGAACAAGCTATATCCGGATGAGACTTACCCTCATATTCAGCTTGAAAGCAATGCAGGGCTTTTTGATGGGAGACTAAAGCTCCTTGATAATCTACGATTATCCTTTTAGCATGTCCTATTTGGCTCCATAGCTGACCTTGCGCTCCTTGAGTGAGTACTTCGGCAAAATGTTGAAGCATATACTCAGCGTGGCCTAACCATTTAAGAGCCAATTCCCATATTTCCGGCGTGCCTATTTCTATCTCATTACCTTTTTCTAAAAGAAGCTGGTAAGCTTGGTGGACAAAATTCGTCTCTTCTCCTTTTACTTCTGCCTCTTCATTCTGAAAGAGGGCCGCAGAACGTATGACCTCTTGCACTAGACGGTGCAGACTAAGCTGCTTAGTGTGTATATCATAGTGAACAAGAGCATAGCTTTCTAAAGCGTTGAGCAATTTTACGACTTCTTGGGCCTTTTGCTTTTCACTTGGCTTATCTTCTTTTTTAACCCACCATTCCATCCATTCCAGAGGAATGCCTGTAGGGTCTAAATAGCTACATAGGTGGAGCCACTTTAAAGCTAAGGGATAGCGAGTGAGGAGATTTTTGAAAGTCAAGCACCATACAGCCTTTAAAGAAGATCCGTAGCGTTCTACATCTATTTTTTGAATAATTTCTCGGGAAATTTCTTTCTTTTGACCTAATGCTTGAAGGAAATCTGTCACAAGCATTTTATTCTCTATTATATAAGCTGCTGCTTGATTTAAAGCTAAAGGATAGCCATGCAGCTGATTAATGAGGGACTTTAGCGGGAGTTCCTTTTCCTCTTGCTGATGTTTCTCATACTCTTTTAGTGGTTTTGGTAGATGCGTGGATAACCGAGCCTTTAAGAACTCTAATCCTTCAAGGGGAGTAAAGGGATTGACCTCTAAACAATCTTCAAGAAAAGGAGCCATCTTGTTGCTTCTAGCTGTCATCAAGATAAATCCCCCGCGTTGAGGAAAAGCAATTCTTTTTATCTTATCAACTTTTTCTAGCTGGTCATATTGATATTCTTCTTCCGCGTTATCATAAATTAGTAGCCAAGGTTTATTAAAAGGATGGTTTTCTAGCTGAAAGAAAAGTTTTTTTTCAATCTCCTTTGAAGTAGCTTTTTGATCTATACGTATATTTAGTTCATTAGCTAGCTGTCGATAGGCATAAGCACGGTTATCGGCCGTTTCACTATTAATCCACCAAATAAGAGAATAGCATTTTTCATACTCATTAGCAAAGTAGCAGGCTAGCTCGCTCTTGCCTATTCCTCCTAACCCCCACAGAACTAGCCAGATCGTAGGATCATGCCTTTTACTGTCTACCTTTGGCAGCAAAGTATCTTCTAGCTTTTTTAGCAAATCTGAGCGCTTGGTAAACCTTTTTCCTAAGGAAGCTTTTAAAGAGATAATCTGCATATTTTTTAAGCTCTCCCTTTGCTTCTGAGCTAGTTCAATTTTTTTTCTTTCTAATTCAATCTCTTCTTGCTCAACTTCTAACGCTATTTTTTTTACTTGCAATTTTTGGGTTTCAGTCTGATGTTTTAAATCGTTTTCGCCTTTTCTAATTTTTTGTGCAAGCGAGGCATGAGCAGCAATCAGCTCTCCGCCTTGCATAGCTGTTTCATAATGGCGATTACCTATTTGTTGAGATAAATGTACATTCCACCCTACGCTATCTGCTGTCACTTGTTGTAAGCTATAAAGCCTAGAATGGCTTCCTATTACGCTAGTCGCTACTTCATTTACTTCTTCAATTATATCCATGCCTGCACGATTCAAGTGCAAGCTGTCTGTGATAAAAGGGGTTATCAATTGCTCAGATAAGGGATGTAGACTCTGTGATTCTAAGCTAATGATCGGGAAAGAGATTGAACTAACAGGTGAGCTTTCTAAAGAAGAAAAGCCTGAGGAGGGATTAATAGAAAAAGAGGTTTTTTTATCTACAGACTCAATAGGTTGCATTGCATATTCTCCTTAAAAAGAGAGATCAAATTATTACATTTAATCTCTCTTCCTTATTTGATTTTAAAATTTTTTTATCAATCTTAAGTTTCTAAGGTTTTTATTCCCCTAAAAGAGGCTATTTACCACCTCTTTCTTTAAGTAAAGAATTTACATTAAAAGACACTTTGGCTTAGCAATACTAGCTACAGCGTTGAGTGTAGTAGTAGTCACTGTAGCTGCTGTCTCAGTTAATCGGCATCTTGTATCAGCGTCAATACGTTTGCCCTCTATTTCTACGTGTTTTTCAGCAAGATACTTCTCTACTTCCATCTTGTTTTTTTCTTTAAGTTCTTCTATTTCTTTTTCATTTTCTGCTTTTTTACCTTCTAGCTCTACCCGCTCTTTCTCTAAGCTTAATTTTACTAAATCGACCTCATGGGATTGAGCTAATTCTCTTTCTTCTATGGAAAATTTTATTTCTTTTTCATTTTGCTCGGAGACGAAATTAGCGCCTTGCATTAGCTGGTCAAAAAGTTGAGATTCTTCTTTAAGCTTTTGATTATGCAAAGCCGTCATAATTTGCAATTCATGGTTTTCATGGTGAGCTAAAACTTCTAAGCGTGACTTAAGTAAATCAAGTTCTTGCTTTCTAGCATAGAAAACTAAATCAATGCACTCTTGATAATCTTTAAATCGGCCATCCGTATTGATTCTTTGTAGATCCATAAATTGTTTAGCAGTTTCATAGTAGCGGTGTCCTACTTGAGTAGCCAAATGTATTGTAAATTCTACGGATCGATTACGTTCATCATAATCCATTCGTAGTGCTTCACCTGTCCTTATGCTTGCTATAGTGGCATCTTTCAACGCTTTGGCGATTTCAAAAGCTAAAGAACTACAAAGCTTATTCATCTTCATCGATTCATCATAAAATGAAGTTACACTTTCATCTATTTGTTTGCGTAAGGCTATTGTTTGGGTTGTTTGTTCAGATAAAACAATTTTTATCTTTTCTAGCATTTCCCTATCTTCTTTAATACTTAGTGCTCCTTTTTTAAAGGATTGATTAACTAATTTTTGACTATCTCTAGAAGGAGCCTGAATGACTGTTTCTTGAAATACAGGTGTAAGGCGCGAAGGGTCTAAAGCAGGAAGTATACTTTGAGAATTCGATTGTCCATAAACCACTGGGCTAAGAGATGTAGAGGAGGACGCATAAGAGGTAGGACGAAAGCTTGTGGGTTGAAAAGAACGAGACTGAAAAGAAGACGAAGAACTCCAGGTACGAGCATTCCAACTGCTGGCAGATTGTTGAGGCCCTGAGCTAGATGATATCGAACTGCTAGTTGCGCCCGATTGTTCATTATTAGTAGGTTGCATAATATTCTCCTTTAAAAACAGATGTTATTTAATGTTAAAAACGTATAAATTAGCTACACAAGACAAAATCCAATTTTTCCTCAAGTAATACTACTTAATATTTCTTAAATATGTAGATCTGCTCAAAGTTTCTGATACAGTTAATAAATTTTTAAGGCCTCCGCTAGGTCAGAGGGCTGATTTCTATAAAAAGTGTAAAGCATTTCTACAGTATCCTCATAACATTGCTTGGCTTCCTGCAATAGATTGCTTGCTCTATCTAGGCGCATGTATTTCTCTTTCTGCTGCAGGCAGCAAAGCTTTTTCAACCTTTCTTAGTAAATCTCGTCCCTCGAAATCCTTCAAGAGGAGCTTTTAGGTAGATAAAACGAGTGCTTTTCAAAGTTTGCTCCCGCGGCTTGGTCAGTTTAATTTTTTTGTTCCTAGGGCAGCTTTCTTTTCTTAAACTTCAATTTTTCTTTTTTTGCAATTTTTTGATTGCAACGTAATATCTTAAATCGCTTTCTTTTTTTCTAATTTCTTATGCAAACTCGCTCTAGGCGGTAAACCAATGTGCCCGCCTTGCAAAACCTGTTTCATAATGGCGATCACCTATGTGTTGAGATAAATGTATATTCCGCTCTAAGCTTTCTACTGCCACTTGTTGTAAGCTAAGAAGCTGTGAGTGACCTCCTATCACGCTAGTCGCTAATTCATTCACTTCTCCAATTATACCCATGCCTGTACAATTCAAGTGCAGGCTATCTGTATTAAAAGGTGGTACCAATTGCTCAGATAATGGATGCAAACTCGGTAACCCTAAGCTAAGGGTAGGAAAAGAGATTGAATTAACAGGTGAGTTTTTTGAAGAAAAGGGAAGAGTATGATTAATAGAAAGAGAAGGATTTTTTTTCATACAATCAGCAAGTTGCATTTATATTCTTCTCAAAAAAGCTTGTTTAAAAAAAATGCTTTTTTATATTTAAATTTAGTTTTATGGCAAAAAAGGAATTAAAAGAAAGGATAATTTTAAATAAGTCTCAAAAAAGGGACTGTCAAAAAGCTAGGTGAATAGCGGCGTTGTTACGTAAAAAAATAAAAAGCGTATGCGGCCAAGATTGCTCTTTAACGCTTAAGAGCTATAAAATTTAGTTTGTTAAAGCAAAACTATAGGCAAGCTAGGGGAAAAAAGCTTAACTACCACATAGGTAATTGGTTCGACAATAACAAAGCTTTAGTACAAAGAGGAAGCATATCTTTATGGTTTTCAGATGAAGCCATTAAAGGATGAAGGGAAAATAAAAGTACAGGGAAGAAGGGGCGCCCAAGAATTTACTCTGCTAGCGCTATCCTATGCGTGTTGATGATTAGAGCTGTTTATCATTTGCCCCTCCTAGGCTATTCTAAGGATTTCCCTTGTCGTTGATTGCTCTACTGGCCTTCAAGGCTACCTATTCCTTGTTATACCCGCATCTGCAGGCGTGCTAAAGAGCTTGGACAGGAGCTTAAAAAATTAAGCCTTAAAGCGTCCAACACACATAGCCTTTGAGTCCTCTGGAAGGAAGGTTTATGGCAAAGGAGAGTGGAAAGCACGCCCACCTAGCAAAGCGAAGGACTTGGAGAAAGATTCACTTAAGCATTTGCCAAGAGTCGCATAAGATTACTTTTAAGTGAGTGGGCAAGGAGTAATAAAGCCGATGATTTAGTGGCCAACCAGAAGTGCACCAAGCTGCCAAAGAACGCAAAAAACGCTTATGGAGATGGTGCTTACGCGATAGGCCAGCTTTCTGTCGATCATCTTATGTTGAGGGTATAGATCCTTTAGTACCTCCAAGAAGAGAAGGAAGACTAAAGCCAAGAGACGGACAAGTCCGCGGTGAAGAAGAGAAATGGTCCTCTAAGAGTCTTAAAGGCTTTGGAGGAGATTTTCGTTTTAGGAAGCTAGCCTATCAGCGAGCAGAATTACATGTTAAATCTTTAGCTATAAACAAGAGTACAAAACGTAGAATGCCCAAAGGGCAGTGAGTACTAACTTAGATGATAAGCTAGTATAAGGCTGTGTCTTAAACAGGCGAACTATTAGATTATTTACGCAACGAGGCCTCTCTTCAACGAAATTTCTTAATCTTTTGGCTTTTTAAGCTAGCATTAAAAAAATTCACAATTTCCCTATTTAAAATAGGGAACACTAAGGGATTTTTTTAGATTAAATCTAGATCGGACTAAATATCTGCTACAGCTATAAAAGGCTTTTAAACTGTCAGAGCAAATAGGCTAATATCATCATGATAACGCGGGCTAGCTGCGTCAAAAGTATGGTATTTAATATATTTGGATTGGTTAGCTGATTGTATGTCCTCTTCACGACGCATACTTGTATCGGGTACTCTCTCTGTGAATTCTTTACCCTTATCAATAATTTTATCTTTAAAGTTTTCTAATAGATTAGATGGCATGCTGCTTGAAATAATTTCCATGCATTCTTCTAAAGTTAAATATTCACCAATTCCATCGGAAAAGCCAATAATGGTATCCCCCGGACTAATGGGGGTAGCGTGCACATTAATTGCGCCACTTCCTAAGCCAAAATCAGGCCTAGAGGTAGCTAAAGAGGTATCAAAAGTTCCATTTGCTTTTTTAATGACAATCATCGTGTCTGCTAGCTCTATACTGAGTAAATAGTAACTTGAGCCAATTTTAATAGTTTGAGCAAAACTAATAGCGGGATGGTAGGAGGGATCTTCAAAAGTACTGGAATTTTTATGTATAGACCGAGAATCCGAAGTTAAGGTCCGCGCCAATTGCCCAAGTTGATCTGTTAAGAATTGCTGTGCCGATTCAATTGTTTTGAACGTACATGGCTCTAAAGCTTGCTCATAAGACTGAGTAAAATTTTGCAATAACTCTTGTAATACAGGTTGCATATACGGATTATTATGCCCTGCGCCATCTACCACATATCCAAAGCCTAGTCTTCTATTCGAGTAGCTGAAATCCACATTTCCATCTAATCCATCCTCACGTGAATGATAAGTCGTTTCTTTTGAAAAGAAGGCATCACTACACATAGGCACATGCTTTTTGAAAACACTTAAGACAGAATTTTGAACATGAGAGAATGAATGAATATAGCTATTATTGTAATGCAAGCATTTTCCAATGAGTTTTTTGTAAAAAAGTATCTGAGTTTCAGGGGCTAACTCTTGGTTTATTTCCTTGTTATGATGGCTGATGAAATTTGCTATATTTTTAAGGCTAAGAGGCCCACATCCAAACCATGCCGCTATTCTGTGGAAAATGGATGTTTGCTTTAAAGGAACAAATCGCAGGGAGTTTTCATTCAAACTTACCACGTATTTTTGAGAAGAATCGCTTAAAAAATGTTCAAGATGAGTGGTATCAAAATTTATACGCATATCTTAAGTATTACCTTGGTAAATGTATTTTTCTTTATAATGATGAAGAAAGCATGAAGCTATACACGCACATGTATTAAGTCGTTCTGGTCCTGTTCATCTAAATAAACTCTCCATCCGCAGGCAAGGCATACAAAGTCTTCCATTAAAATTGCAAAATTCTGCGCATTCATTTGTTGTAATAAGCCTAAATAATTTAAATCCACACGATATTGATTTTCATTGATGGAGAGGAAAGTTTTAATAGAGGTACGCCTACAAGGAGCTTTTCTTGCAATCCCATTCCTTACACTTTTAGGAATAAAATTATCTCCCTTATAAATCCTAGTAGTTAAAAATATTTTCGAAGCTCCATCAAAAACTTTTATTCCTAGCTCATTTTCATTTAAATGGATGTGTAAGACCTGATCGTGATCTAACTTTTGAAAAACCTTTTTTAAATCCTGCTCAATTATCATAAATTTACCTTAACTTTAAAAGATTAAGAAGCAGAAAAATTTACTACTAAGCGATAGAGCCTTTTAACATATTATAATAAATAACACATCTTTATTTCAATTAAACTTTAAATAAACAGCTCTTTTATTAAGAAACCTCTTCTACAGCAATTTTATTAAAAAATACGCTTTTCTATTTTTTCAAAACTTATTAATTCTTACCGCAAGATAAAAAAAATTTTTTTCTAGTTTTTTATAATAAAGCATTTAGCAACTTTAGGGGTTAGCAAAAACATTCTAGATATTTTTATAAAATTTTTGATTTTATAGAAGAAATACTCAGCAACTTACATGCCATTATTTTATGGTATAGCCCAATCAATAGGCTCTTGCTTTTTGGAACGCAGTATGTCATTGACTTTAGAAAAATGACGGCATCCAAAGAAACCTTGTTGAGCTGCATAAGGCGAGGGATGAGCTGCCATTAAAATGTGATGCTTTTTTTCCTCATGGCTAGCGATGATATGACGGCATTTCTCTTGCGCCGACTTTCCCCATAAGATAAAAATTAAATTTTCTCTGCCATCTACTAAATGTTCAATAACCGCATCGGTAAAACGTTCCCAGCCCTTTCCGTGATGCGACAAGGGTTCCCCTTGCCGAACAGTGAGAGTAGCATTCAATAATAAAACACCTTGTTGGGCCCAATGGATTAAGCACCCATGCTTAGGCATAGGTATTTGGACATCTGCATTAAGTTCCTTAATAATATTTTGCAAAGAAGGGGGAGGACGGACGCCTTCAGGGACGCTAAAAGAAAGTCCATGCGCTTGGCGAGGTCCATGATAGGGATCTTGTCCCATTATAACTACTCTAACCGAGTCATATGGCGTCATGCGAAAAGCATTAAAGACTAATTCACGGGGAGGAAAGACATTAAAACCTTGAAATCTTTCTCGTTCTACAAATGCTTCTAATTCTTGTAAATAGGGCTTTTGTAATTCGTCTTTTAAAGCATTTTGCCAAGACAATCCAAGTTCAAATCCTGTCATAATCTTCTCCTAATTTAAAAGAAATTAACAAACCTTTTCAAATGTCACTAATAAAATTTATAAATTTTCTTTTCTCTATGCTTGTAAGGCTTCTCTTAAGCACTAATCTTTTTGCTAAAAAGTTTTCACGGCCCTCTATCATCTTTTTAAAAACATTGACGATAAAGGAAGAAGGCCTTTATCATATGGCCTTTTAAAGGATACATATGATGAATATAGCTGAAAACAATTTAATTCGTTTTATCAATATATCAAAGAAAAAAGATGGAATTTTTGCCAACTTTAAAGTAAAAGGATTGAGAGGCGGTACTTCCTTTAGTGCTTCCATTTCTGTAGATATAAGTGCTGCTGAAGTAGATCCTACGGATCCTTTAGAAAAAATTATCGAACACTGTGCTCGCATGGCAGTCAGGGATTTCAAAAAAACTGAAATGCAATTCGAAGGCATGACTGCAAATTAATCATTTCTTATCTGAGTGTAGCGCAGCTTGGCTAGCGCACTTGCATGGGGTGCAAGGGGTCGGAGGTTCGAATCCTCTCACTCAGATTCTTATTCTTCTTTACTAAAAATTTTTCTGCTTAAAAGTAAGGCAAAGGCATTAAAGCTTTGTTCTTGAATTATTTGTTCCTGTAGTAGTCTGTTTAAGACATTTCATAGATGGCAGCTTCGTGTAGAATTTTTTTTAACTTTTACCGCACTATGCCCAAGCCCAAGAGGCTTACCAAGCTATAGAAATAATATTATCGGTGGAAACATTAGGCTTTTCAAGCACCCCCTTATCCCTTTATAAGTTAAAAAAAAATATGACCGTGCATGAAGAGATTCTGCTTATGAAGATTTCATTTTCCCCTTTCATGGTAAAATTAGGTAGATTTTTCAAAGCATAGAAGAGTGCTTATACGCTTTCGAGCAACTCTTTATATAATCATATACTTAATAAAAAGCTTGTTTTTACGGATAGAGTCGGCTTGGAAAAAGGTTAATGTCTTTTTCGGTTATGCAGACGTAGGTTCTTTAAAGAGTATTATATTGGAAAGATAAGGATTAAAAATTAAGAAGGGAATAAAATAACACGTGCTAGGGCTGCAAAGCAGGTGGATAAGTAAGGACTTCTTCATATAGCCTTGCTTTATAAGCTTTTTAACTAGCTTATGGCTACTCAAGAAAGAGGTTTGCACGTTAAAGTGATAAAAAGCCCGGTCCCCTACTCATACCTCCGAAAATGCCTATCTAGTTAATGAGAGCAGTTTTATAAATGCGAGGCTGCATAAGGAGTAGCTTGAAAGTGTATTATCTATTTTTTCTTAAATTTTGCTAATACTTCTAATTGGTTGGTGCCAGGAAAAAATAAATAAGCTTGAGCGCAGATAAGTTGCCAGCTCTTTGTTAATTCTTTCCAATCTTGTTTAAAAGAGTTCCAACCGCAGCTAATGTAATGCAATTCTTGAGGAAATTCATTTTCAAGCAAAGCGCTAAGCAAGGAGCGATCTAAGCCCTTACGGGGAGGATCTACAATTACTATGCTGGCATGATTTAATAGTTCTGTATGAGAAGAAGAGGAACCAGAAATTAAAGAAATATGAGAAAAGCCTTGGCACTGGCGAGCTTTTTCAAAAGAAATTTGGGCCCAAGGATTAATTTCGCAACATTCAATCTTCTCAGCTTTTTTTGCTAATGAAAAACCTATTACTCCTACGCCGGCGTAATATTCAACAATTCTTTCATTAGCTATTAGGCTACTTTTCAAATCATTTAACAATCTTTCAAATACAGCTAAATTGGCTTGAGCGAAGTTGGCTGGATGGAAGCAAACCTTAGCGCCCGCAATCGTTTCCCACAGATCTTCTTCGCCTTTTACTAATACCCATTCTTTGCCAAATATTACATTTGTTCTCTGCTGGTTGCAGTTGATCCATATTGAATGCCACCCCTCTGGATTCAGATCCCATAAAAGCTTGGCCGCTAAAAGCTCCTCTCTTCCACTAGAAGCATTTAAAACTAAAGAAAGCTGTACTCGTCCGCTTGGCCTATTAACAACACACTGGACATAACGCAACAGCCCTTCCTGAGTGATTTCATTATAAGGCTTGATTTTATAAGCTTTGATCCAGGTTTTTAATTTTTCAATGGCTTGGTTAATTGAAGGATGATGCACCCGGCATAAGGGTATATCCACTACTTGATGAGTTCCATTTTCATAAAGGCCGATAAGAGGATTTTCAGCAGAGCCTCTTACTGCCAGCTTAGCACGATGACGCCATTTCACCACTTGCTCAGAATAATAATTAAAAGGCACGCTTTGTTCAGAGAAAAAATGGTAAACTTCTTCTAAAAGAGGGGGTTTATCAACATTTTCATTGATCGTACAACCTGAACAAACAGCAAAATGCGGGCACTGGATATCTTTATAAGTATTCATAAAAAAATTTCCAAAAAATGTAAAGTAGTTGAGCCTTAAAGCTTTTTTAACAACTATCCTCCAGCCTTGATATTCAACTCTCTGAAGGAAAAGATTATAAGACTCTTTAGTAGATTAGAGAAAGAATATACATCCATTGAGCCTTTATTTTTTCTTCTGCCCTTATGGATAAGCACTCCCTCAATGCCAAAAAAGTTTAATTTTTTAAGGGATAGAGAAATAAAATTCTCTGTTCATAAGTAGGTTCATTTAGGTCGATGAATTTGTGCATAGGCCTGTTGATAAGCTTAAATTGTTATCAACTGACCAGTTTTCAACAATCTATCAACAACTTATCAACCGACCTAGAACAGAAGCAAATAGATAGGGTTATCTACATTTCCACACCTTAAGAGGAAGAAGAATAAATTTATTAAGAACTATATTCTTCTTTAGCTTAAGGATGCTTAAAATTATTATTTGTCTCTCTTGTCAACAAGAATAATCTTGTATTCTTCGTTTTTTTTTATTATACCTTTGAGCTATGAATAATTTTTCACCTGACTATTTTTTTGATCTTACTAACTTTGCACATGCTAAGCTTTTTAAAAGTTGTACTTTTGTATGGAACGCTTTGTCTCTTATCTCCTCTTACCTGCAAACCCTTACTTTAGGAGAAATTGAAGTTCTTGTTCCACAGGGAACTTATTTGGTAAATCCTCATCTAATTTCTATCGGCCAAGGTACTATTATTGAGCCTGGTGCTTATATTAAAGGACCTTGTATCATCGGCCAAAATTGTAGTGTGCGTCATGGAGCCTACATTCGAGGTAATTTCATTGCGGGAAATGAATGTGTAATTGGCCATGCTACCGAGGTGAAGAATGCTATCATGTTTGACAAAGCTCAAGCTGGTCATTTTGCTTACCTTGGCGATACAATTTTGGGCTCACGTGTCAATTTAGGCGCTGGAACAAAATGTGCTAATCTTAGATTAAATCGTAAAAATGTTTCTATCTATCTAGATGGGAGCTTCATTGAAACAGATTTAAAAAAATTTGGGGCTATTATAGGTGATGATTCGCAAATAGGTTGTAATTCTGTAACCAATCCTGGAACTTTGTGGGGCAAACAGGTGATCTGCTATCCATGTGTAAATGCAGGAGGATTTATAACTTCAAATCAGCTTATTCGTTCATCTCAAAAAATGGTCGTTACTCCTCTTTAAAAGTCTTGCTAAAAAATTTATTATTAAAATTACTTAAAACTTACTGTCTATGATTAAAAATGATCCTTTTTCTTCCATTTTAGCACCTTACCAACTCACTTTCGAATCAAGCTTGTGTCAAGCTATCCCCCTTCTAGGCCCTAAAACAAACTTGCGTGACGTCTGTGAGTATGCCTTAATGAATGGTGGCAAGCGTTTTCGCCCCTTTTTAGTCCTAGTAATTGCTAAAGCTTTGAAGGCCTCAGTAGATGTATCTTTTGCTGCTCTTGCTGTTGAGTTTTTCCATACCGCTTCTTTATTGGCGGACGATTTGCCCTGTATGGACAACGATGATGTGCGAAGGGATAAGCCTAGTGCTCATAGAGTGTATGGAGAATCTCTAGCATTATTAGCTAGTTATGCTTTAATTGCTTCGGGGTATGAATTTCTCGCTAAAAATGCAAAAGTACTAAGTTTATCGGGAGCCCTTCATGCTGCCCAGAGTGACAGGATTTGCCTTCTTGCTCTAGAAAACTGCACATTTAATACAGGTCTTTTAGGGGCTACAGGAGGGCAATTTTTAGATATCTATCCTCCTGATTTAAGTATAAACACTTTGAAAGAAATTATTCGGATGAAAACGGGCTCTTTATTTGAGATTTCTTTTGTTTTAGGATGGTTGTATGGGGGAGGAGCTTTAGATAAACTTACAGACATGAAAAAAGCTGCTTATCACTTTGGCATGGCCTTTCAAATTGCTGATGATTTTGGAGATATCGAGCAAGATGCTCATCGAGGGAAGCTGGTCAACTTGGTAGCTAAGTGCGGTAGAGAGGCTGCTTTTAAAATGTTTTTAGAGGAAATAGAGGCGTTTAAGGTGATAAGCCAGCAGCTTAATTTGGAGGCCCCTGAGTTAAGCGCTTTATGTGACTTGCTTACTTCGCAAATCCATGAAGAAAAAATTAAATAAAGCGCGGAAAATTCCGCGCTAGTTTTGCTTAGGTAGGCAGGGTTGTTAATCCTTCTTCAATAAGTTTGCATAGCCCTCATGAGTCCCTTTTAGCTTAGCAAGAAGGTTTTTTATTTCTTCAGAGGAGATAGAAGTTTCTTTCAAAAAGCCTTCTGTAAGCTTAATGGCTTTTTTAGATTCTTCTCTTAGCTCTTCTGTTTCTATGCCAGTATTGATTGACGCTATTAACCGGTCCAAGCTATCTCTTGCTATGAGCGAACTCCTATCCTCTTCCTTGCTACTTAAAGGATTGGTGTAGTTACTCAGGGCCTCCTGCAGAGCTTTTAATTCTTCATGCAGCTTACCTTGTAGAATTTTCATTTCTTCTTCTCGATTAGAATCGTTAAGCTTTTTTTCTTGAGCTTGATTGATAAAATCTGTTTGGACAATTAAAACATCTACACCGCTATTATTTAACTGATCTACATCAGTTTCGATAAGCAAGCTTTTATTCTCTTCATCGCTACTTGAAGGATCGATGGAGTTGCTTGAAGCTTCATGTAAAGTTTTTACTCCTTCATGCAGCTTATCTTGTAGATTTTCCATCTCTTCTGTTTTATTAAATTCATTAAGCTTTTTTTCTTGAGCTCGATTGATAAAATCTGTCTCGGCCTTTAAATCTCTTTGGCAGCTATCATTTAAGCCTCTTACAGTAGCTTTGATCTTATTTAGATAGTTTATATTTTCTACATTAAACCTAGTGGTATCAATTTTTTCCAATATCTCATTTATCTTCATTGCATGGGTTTTAACCGCTAAGGTTAAAAGATAATTTGCCTGATGAAACGAGTAAACATCTATAGCCTGCTCAGAAGATTTTAATTGAATTTCTAGCTTAGACTCTCCTATCGTATCTTCAAGTTTTGCAATAATAGTCGTGCTAAGCAGCTTTAATGACGCGGAAAGTTTATCATTCCTATATTGTTCGCCGGAGATCCAATGTCTTGTTTTAATGCTCCTTATAAAGCTATTTAAACTATCCTTGATTAGGTTCCATGTATGGCCTTTCCATGAGACGCTTTGCTTGGGCATGCTATTTAAGCTTCCTAGGATTTTATTCATTTCAAGTTCTTTTATTTCTTCTACTCTGCGCATAGGGCTACTCATCTCTATCTCCTTTAATTAATAGATTATTAATACAAACATATGATCATTCTATAATAAACTATTAATTATAAGGTATATTTATTTTCAATTTGTTTTAAAATTAATAATTAATTGCTGTTAATTATAAATTTTGTTTGATTGAAATTAATAGCGGCGCCGTAAAAATGATGTAATACTTCTTGCGTTTAACAGGTAGCCTTCTATTATGCTTTATCATCTAAGTTAGTACCCTCTGGCTAGAAGGCATTTTAACTTTTGCCACCTTATTAATAATCGCTCTTCTAAATATATAATGTGCGTCTCCAACAAGCTAGCTTCCTAGAGCGAGAATCTTCCGATGAGACCATTATGCAGGATTTTTTTAAGCAAATACATCTCTGCTCTAGCAAGCAATCTGCTAAGTTAGCAGCAGCACTTTTTCTAAAGCTGCCTAGCTTTATCGCCTCTTTAAGGCTTTAACAAATTTTAAAGCATCATCTCTCTTGTTTTTATAGGATTTATCGTTTTCTGGCTTCAGCCTTCCTCCTCCTAAAAACGCTAAAGAGTCTGTACCTTGCCTGTAAGATAAGAGGAAGAAAGCTTGCTTGTAAGCAGCATCTCCATAGACACTCTTTGGTAGCAAAGGATCATCTAGGTAATAGGTAATCAATCCCATTTTTTACATTATAAAGGCAGACTGACTGCCAATAAACTGATTTACGATCTTTTAGAGGAAAGATCGGTTTATATTTGAATAGGGGAAAATAGATAATTTACTCGCACAAATGGTTTGTTTTTAATATTCATTCAATTGCCTCTTACTGCAATTGAGCATACGATACAACACATAATTCTCTTTTCGTTTAGGCATAGCCTTTTCTGCAAAGTTATCGCCCTCTTTTATAGCTCTTTGTAATTCTGAAATGGCTAAGTAAATTGCGCCACAATTTTCAATTGGTTTAAGCTTAAGGGCTATAAGGAGGCTAGAAGAAAAGGTGAAAGTTAAGAAGAAGCTTAATTGTTTGCTAATAGGATAATTGGCTCGATCTAAAGCTAATAAGTCATGAGGAGAAGATGGTAGCGATTGACCCACCTACTCAAAAAGAAACTCTATCTTTTGGCTATTTAGGAATTGGAGGATCGTTTCTTTTGCCCTTCCTTAATGTAGGTAAGCAGCCCAAGCTACGCTTATAGATTGTTGTACTCTCTCTCTACTTTAACAACTTTTGGCCCTGTTTTTTTTGCCATGGCGCTTAATTTCTCTATTGTAGAGAAGAGTTTACAAACATACTTTCTTCTTTTCCATTCTCTTCTATCTCTATCGATCTTCTTCTTCTTTAAAGTTAGAAAAAAGCTGTTTGCAATCTCAATAATTATACCTTATGTCATTCTTCTCTATAATATTAACCTTCACTTAGGGCGATCGCTTCGCTAAAAATTTGGACAAGCTAGCAAATTCTAGTGCATCTGTAGGCTATAAATAAAGTATCAAGGCAACCGAAGAAATGGCTAGAGGGATATGAAGAAAATAATAAAGCTAAAGGTCGAAAAACTACACGTTAGAGGATCAATTAGAATTGTTAATTGATGCCTTGGTAAAAGCCATGAAACCTGTATTGATAGAAATGAATTAAAATTTTTATTTCTATAAGGAAAAGTTTATAAGCCAGAAATAAATATTTACCGATATAGGCTATAGCGAAATAGGCAAAGTTAAAAGCTGCCTTACATTCTCTTAATACGCTTTAGAAAAACTTCGCCCGTATACCCAGCCCTCTGAAAGATGTCTCTCTGTTTAACAAAAGGGATTTTATAAAGTATGTGACTGCATAAGGAGTAGATTAAAAGCGTATAACTTAATATTTATACGTCTTAAAAATTAAAGCGATATACCCAATTCCCTGAATGTTTTTTTGTTTATTTAAAGGGGGTTCATTTACAAAACATGCGATTGCCGAAAGAGCCTCTCAAGAGCGCATGATTGGAAATTAAAGCGAGAAGATTTTATTTGAAAAAGAGGGAATGTAAAAAGGACTTTTGCCTGCTTTGGCAAAAGTCCTAAATAAAAGGGCGATAAGTCTTGTGGCTTAAAGATTACAATTAAACTTCCATAAGCTCAGCTAAAGATTCTTCATTCTCGGACGCTTTACTTGTTTTGGCTGCAACCTTATTGTTAAGATGCTCTAATACTAAAGTTTCTAGTTCTTCTAGCAACTTGGCATTATTCTTAAGCTCTTCTCTAACGGCTTCTCTACCTTGACCTAGACGTTGGCCTTTGTAGCTAAACCAAGCACCTTTTTTATCCACAATATTGTATTCAGCTGCCATGTCAATAACTGCTCCGGTACGAGAAATACCTTCGTTGAACAGAATATCAAACTCAGCAGTTAAGAAGGGAGGGGCCATTTTATTTTTTGCTACTTTGACTCGTACGCGATTACCAATCTCTACATTGTCATTTCCTTTAATTCCTGCTGTACGACGAATATCTAAGCGTACAGAAGAATAAAATTTTAAAGCTCTTCCACCTGTGGTAGTCTCAGGGTTGCCATACATAACCCCAATTTTCTCACGAATTTGGTTAATAAAAATAGCGCAAGTGTTGCTTTTAGCTAGAGCAGACGTTAGCTTGCGTAAAGCTTGTGACATCATACGTGCTTGCAAACCTACGTGAGTATCGCCGATTTCCCCCTCAAGCTCTGATTTAGGCACTAAGGCTGCCACAGAATCGATGATAATTACATCAATAGCATTCGAACGAGCTAACGCTTCTGCAATGTTCAAAGCTTCTTCTCCACTATCAGGTTGGGAGATTAATAGATTATCAATATTAACTCCGATTTTAGTCGCATAGCTAGGATCTAATGCATGCTCTGCATCAATATAAGCCGCTACACCACCATTACGTTGAGCATTAGCGACTATATGTAAAGCCAAAGTAGATTTACCTGAAGATTCAGGCCCATAAATTTCCACTACGCGTCCTCTGGGAACTCCTCCAATGCCTAAAGCTACATCTAAAGAGAGAGCGCCAGTTTTAATTACACTAATTTCTCGCTCGGAAGAGTGTTTGCCAAGCGACATAATGGCACCATCGCCAAATTGCTTTTTAATTTGGCTAACTGCCAAATCGAGTGCTTTTTTACGTTCTGCATCGTTAGCTTGAGCCATAATGATCTCCAATTTTAATAAAAATCCAAAGAAAGAATAATAAATTTATACGAATAGATAAAGAGAAAAAGCATGAATGCTTGGTATGGAACAATTAAATTACCCAAGCACTTTTTTTAAGGTTTTTTACTGATTTATTTAATTAAAAAACTATTTTTTCAAAGAAGAGGGTGTCTTTCAACAGTAGCTAATTTATACCTCATAAGTAAGAAAAAAGCAAGGAAAATTTAGCTATTCCTGCGGCTTTCCATTATAGTAATGAATTTTTCGAATAAAACGGCCTTCTCCATCATAAATAGTAGCTGTTCCTTTTCCATTTAAAATTTCACTTATAGGATTTTTATCTCCTTTTTTGTAATATTCACCTTTCACGATTAGGTCTCGGTCATATTCCTCGATAAGCATTAAACTTCCATCTTGGTACCAGGCTGTAGCTAACCCATTGCGTTTATTATTAACTATTTCCCGCTGACTCTCGAGGGTGCCATTATCATACCAGGTTTTTACATACCCATTAATATTACCTCGATACCAATTAATTAACATTTTGGGACGTGCTTCTTTTAGGCCCTTTAAAAGAAAATACTCATATTCTTCCCCATTTTTTAAGCCATTCTCTACATGATAAAGGCGCTGTAGACGATTGTTTTCATCAAAAATTTTTACTTTACCTTGTAAAACTCCGCCTTGAAATTGCTGTAATTCTTGCACATTTTTTTTATTAAAGCTGGCACGATACCCTTCGCCCTCGATGATTTCAGCTATAAGATTCCCCTCCCTATCAAAATATTGGCCAGAAATCAATAGTCCTTGGCTAAAATGTTCCTGAGCAGCAATTTTTTTTGATGGCCAGTAGCGTACAGCTTCACCGTGGCGAACGCCGTGGCAAAAAATGATCGTTTGTAAAAGCTGGCCATTATCAAGATAGTATTCTGCTATGCCATTCGCTTGATTCTTGTGAAAAGGAATACGTTTCCACATCCTTCCATTCGGATGGTAGTAAATAGAATCTCCTTCTAACAAACCCTTTTCATAAGTTATTTCAGTCTGAATATTACCGTTTTCATCCCATGCGCGCGCGCATCCTTCAAATTGCCAGCTTTTTTCGGCGCTAGATGTTAAATCTGCAATACCTCCAATAAGAGTAACTTCAAGCTTTAAAGTACCATCTTTATACCACTCTCGGTAAGACCCATACGCACGATTGTTAACAGCTTCTAAATATTGGCGAGGCTGTCCATTTTCATAGTAAGTAGTAATATATGCTGGAGAGCTTCCTTGGCTATCTTTTTGATAGACTCTTAAAACTTTTTGATAAGGCTGAGCTCCTAGAAAATTTACATTTTCGTATTGATTCAAGCGTTCTTTATTGGTGATAGTCTCATTAAGCCCATTGCGATCAATTAAGTTGATGCTAATCAAAGCTGGCTGCTCATCCCTTAAGCTGGTAGGTATACATCCATGAGCTATATAACAAAGAAAGATAAGAAGGGGGAGGAGTTTAAGTTGTTTCATAAAGCTTAAAGAAATTCTCTTTTTAATAGTTTTAAATTTAGGCTAAAAACTTCATTATTTTCGGAAATATTTTTTCTATTAATTTTGAAATCTAAAATAAGAAGTTGAGGGGGATGAGAAGGAGGGGCGTAAGGTCCAATAGGAATAGCTTCAATGCGCGATAAAATTTTTTGAATATCTTCCACATTCACTTCTACAGGATGGACAAGAGTTTCGGTAGTCTCTTGAAAAAGAGGGTAAGACTGTACGACTCCTTCAGTAAAGGCTAAGCTATTATTATTGGATAAATACTCTAATCTTTTTTTCAAAATGTCATCAAAAGCAAAATTTTTATCGTTTTCAAGTTTTTGGAGACTTTCAATTTCTGGTTCAAGAAAAACCAAACTTTCTAAATATTTATCAATATAGTAATGATCGGCTTCACGAAAATGCTCTATAACAGCCCTATTGGTGGCTTGCTTCTTTTCACGCATGATAGCTGTCTCACGGGTACAATGGATTGTCTCTTTCAGATGGTTCAACCTTTCTAATTGCGAATAAAAATAGAGGGTCACCAAAATTAAGGGCAGTAATCCGATGAACAAACCATAAAAGAGAAGTCGCTGGCGAGGAATATTTTCTAACATTTTAACTATTCTTATTATTTTTATGAAGAAGAGGGATAAAGAGTTTTATCTTTTAAGTAAAACGAGGTTCTATAGCGACCATGGCTGCTATTCCATTTTACTTCCCCTTTAGGGTCTACGAAGGAATTAGGCTCAATCAATGCATCATGGAACTCGCGAGCTTGCTTGGGTATCGAACTTGTAAACTCCATTTCAACTTTTACCTGATATTTTTCCTGCCTCTTATGTTGTTCAGGTCTTTTAACTAAAGCGTAATGAAAGCTTTCTATTTGAATAGGGGGTAAAGGAAGTTCCTCCCCTTTACATTTTCCTCTAAGAACATCTTGGGAGCCTAACCAAGCTAAAACATCGCTTACTTTAGGAATGATGGGTAGAAGGGGGAAAATATCAGGCTTACCCTGTAGGTTTTTTTCAACATAATGGACCCGTTCTAAAAGATCTTTTGCGGAGAGCTCTAAAATGCCTTTAGTTTGGCTATCAGAATCATTGAGCAAAGAATTGCTTTTTTCATAAGAGCTCTCAAAATTAGCGTAGGGTTCATTCATAACCTGTAAGAGTTCAATATAATCTTGCCTAGCATTATCGAGATGATAAGCAAGATAAGATTGCGTAAATATATATAAAGCTGAAGCTAAAGCGATACATAAGCCTGCATAGGCATATAATGATTTGGTCAATCTTTTCCAAGGATGAGGATAGGAAAATTCCTGCCTACGAAAGTTAATTTTGTCTTTTAAAAGAGGAAGGCCTGCTAAAGCTATGCCTAAGGGGGCTGCAAATTCTTGCATTTTTTCTACACTTAACTGAGGAAAAATCTCTGGCTGGGGAAAAATTTGTTGCATTTTTAAATCTGAAGCTAAAGAGGTTCCCAAGTTGGGAATTAAAGCAGCTGAACCAGTAATTAATAATTCCTTTACTTCCTGCCCCCTGGCTTGTTTGGTGAGAGAAAAAACTACACGTTTAATTTCTAGGCGCAAACTTTCCCAAGCTTGGTAAGTAGGAACAGGCTGATTGGTGCCCAGTAAGTTACCGTTAGAGCCAGCAAGGTTAATCGACCCATCTTCTTCTATCAACGCATCTTTAAGTGTTTGTACTCCTCCTAAAATGGACTGAGCAGCCATAAGCTTGGAACCTTGTATAAGCACGGCTGTAGATTGTTGAGTGCCAAGATGTATGATACAATAAGGGTTAGGCGAAGACACACAGGTGATAGCAAAATTGTATAAAGCTGCGGGTATAGCAGTGATAACCTCAGGTTCTATCCGAAGCTTGGAACAGTATTTTAAATGTTTTTGAATGTAATCTTTGCGGGCTGCTAAAACAGTTAATAAAGACCCCTCTTCTGAATGGCCAATCTTAAGATAATCTAAGACGGCTTGGTCCGAGGAATAGGGTAGCAGAGGTTCGGCTTGAAAAGCTAATACTTGTTCTATATCTTTTTCTTTTTTTAATTTTATTTCGAGATGCCGTAAAAGCACTTCAGGAGTATCTAACGCTGTGATCACTAGATCTCTCTGCAGGCTTTTTTGCAAATCAGGATGTTCTTCATAAATGTAAAGCGGATTTACATTATCCAACTCTTCTATTATTTCAAACAGCTTGCTAAAATGAGGCTTTCCTTTATTGTAGGTTAGTTGAATGCCCCTTAAAAAGGTTTTTTCTAGCTCCAGGCCTAATGTAATAGAAGCCTCTGGCTTATCCAACATGCGCTTTTTCCTAAGCTTAAAATATTCCCAACAAAGGCCTTATTATAGATTAAAGTTCTTAGACAGAAAAGACTTTTTTTTATATATTAGAATCCTACTAATTTACTACCCCCTATTTTTTATGTGGCTGATTCCTATTGTTGATCTGCTTTTTCAAATTTATATGTTGATGCTGTTTGGCAGAATTATTTCTTCCTGGGCACCGCAACTCATGCAATATAGGTTTATGCAATTTATAGCTTTCTATACCGATCCTTATCTAAATCTTTTTCGAAAAATTATTCCTCCTTTCGGAATGGTGGATATAAGCCCTATTCTTGCTTTTTTTAGTCTAAGTCTTCTTAAAGATTTAATTATTTTTTTAATTCGATGAAAGATAGAACATCATTTCTCCAGGTGCCTTTTCAGCTAGGGGCTATTCAACTTCCTAATAATATCTTTTATGCTCCTTTAGCGGGATGTTCCGATTATCCTTTTCGTCAAATGTCAGCTAATTATCATCCGGGGTTGATATATTGTGAAATGGTCAAAATGGATGCCCTAGTGCGTTTCGATCAAGGAACATTTCATATTTTGGATTATGCTCGCCGCATGCATCCTATTGGAGGACAAATCTGTGGAAGTAAACCAGAAATTGCCGGCCAGGCTGCAAAAATTATTGAAGATTTAGGTTTTGATGTTGTCGACTTAAATTGTGGCTGTCCTGTCGATAAGGTGACTAAGGATGGAAGTGGATCGGGAATGATGAAAAACCCTGCCTTGATTGGCGAGGTCCTAGAAAAAATGGTGGCAGCTGTTAAAATTCCCGTGACGGTTAAGATACGAGCTGGATGGGATGAAAATCTTATCAATGCTCCTTTGATCACGCAAATAGCAGAGCAAGCCGGTGCAAAAGCTATATGTATTCATGGCCGTACGCGCCAACAGGGTTATCGAGGAGCGGCCAACTGGGATTGGATTAAAGCATGCAAAGAGGTTGCAAAATCGATTAAAATTATTGGCAATGGAGATATATTCGATGCCGTGGCTGCAGAGAAAATATTTGAGCATACCGGCTGCGACGCCATCCTCATCTCTCGTGGAACTTTAGGCCAGCCTTGGATCGTAGAAGACATCATGAGAAAGCTTCAAGGGGAAGAGCCTAGGAGCCGTACTTTAGAAGACTGCCGACAGGCCTTGCTTGAGCATTTCAATTATACGATTAATTATCAACAGACACGCCGTGCGGTGGTAGACATGCGCCGAGTAGGCTGTTGGTATCTAAAAAAATCTGCTGGGACACGAGCTTTTAGGGAACAGATAAGCCGAGCCGAATCGGTAGAGCAGGTACAGGATTTGATTTTAAATTTTCCGTTAGGAGAAATGAATGGAAATGAAATGATTGATCAATCAGAAGACGAGACATCTTGTTAAAAGGAGCTAGAAATCCTATGAGAGGGCTATTTAAGATTAGCTTAAGTTTCCCAGAATCAATTAATTTGCTAACCGTATGGCTTAATAATGAATAAATTATTTCCCCTTCAAGAGCCATTAGAATTACATGCTGTAGCCTCGGGCCGCGTGCAAGGTGTCGGTTTTCGATTAGCTACTCTCCATTATGCCTCTCAACTAGAGCTTACAGGCACCGTGCGTAACCTTGAAAATGGAAGTGTAGAAATTATAGCGCAAGGTCCTAAGGAGAAATTAGAAAAACTTCTTGCTCTTATCCAAGCACGCTTTGGAAGTAGCTATATAACATGTTTAGAAGTTATTTATAGCCCACCTTCCACTTCTTACCCGCATTTTCAAATTCTACCTTGAGAAGGGGCTCAAATGCTTAGTTTCTTTTTAGCATAATTCTAGACCTTAAGCTATAAATTATAGCTTTTAAGGCTATAGGTAAGCATTCATTATCCTTGGCTAATCTCTAACATTTGTTTATCCATGCTAAAGTTCCCTTTATTACCCAATTTTTCGGTAAAATACTTAATTCCTGGTGTCAAGGAAATATAAATGGCATTCCAGCCCTCATCTTAGAAGTCTGTTCTGCAAGGCGATCCTTTTACTACTTCAACTTCCTTACCTTAATTTGGCCCATGGCTTTTATCTCTTCTCTTTAATAGCCTTGATCTACCTCTTCTAGGCAGCTGCATTGATTACAATTTAAAGAGCATCCTTAAGCCTTCTTTATCAGATAGGTTGGCTGCTGTAAAGTGGCAATCTAGTAAAAAGCTTTTGAGTATCTAGTGACATATGTCTTTTTCTTCCTTTGATTTTTTCCCTATTTTTAGCCTTTTAAGACTTCCATGGTCTGCATTTTTCATGTTCTGGTTATCCACTAGGGCTGCTGCCGGCCCTTCTTTTTTGCTCATGGACATTCTTTCCTTCTTGTATAGGTATGTATTCATCTTTTCAAATTTCTCGGCAAGCTTCCTTCTAGGGAAATACTTCAACATAGCTTTTCAGGAAGGAAAGTTGTGAGGAAAATATCTCTATCGGCATCCTGGATCGTTTACATAAAGAATAGCAACAGACATGTCTTGCTTGGAAAGGTTTCCAAGTCTTCTTTCTCTTCCGTGGGAAATAGAAAAAAATATGCTTGATTCCTTCTCTTTCTTGGTCGCTCAATCCAGCAGAATAGCTAAGCATTATGCTTCTTCTATTGCTGAATTTGCTTTTATTTTATCAAGAAAGGAGCGGCCTCGTAGAATGCGGGAGGAGATAGGGATAGCAGACTTTATTGACCAGGCAGTAGGTAGCTAGGTGAAGAATAAGCCTAGCATAGGAATAAGCTGTTAAACACCTGAAAATGGAAGGGGATTTGTAAGCTGGACGCTTTACATGTATAAGGAAATAGGTAGGACTAATTTTGGCTCTTCCTTTAGAGCATTTTCCACTTGTAAATTAGCTAGCTTTCTATCATGAATTTTTCTTCTGGCCTTGTTTAATCCATTCTCCAGTAAAAAAGTTAATTTTTAATTTTATATAAATTATTAAATTTTTATTACCAAAAAACTTGGAGAGAAAGCTAAAGGTGGGTAAATTATCCCTATAAGGTAGCGTACTCGAGATGCCAATATGCCGATAGGAGACAAAGCTACTGCTATGGATAGATCTAAAGCATATAAGGCAAGTTTTTTTATATTTGAAGCTTCATTCGACACAGCCTGCTGCTCTATGGGCTTTCTTTTCAAAATCCTCCCTAAACATTTTGTAATAAGGTAAAAACTTAAACCAGCCACGCTGGCAACTAAGCTTGCAACAGCTCCAACTTTTCTCCCTACTTTAAATGCAACAGTGGCGGGAGAGCTTATTAATTGAATGAAGCAGTAAACTCTTCCTTTCCAGCTAGCCTGCTTGTAAATAGTAGGTACGTTTTGTCCAAAATCCGCTCTAAAAGGCTTTAAGACCTGATAGCTCGATGGAAATTCGTTAGCAAATTCCATTAATAAGCCCTTTGTATATTGTTTAATTAGGACTGATATTTTGTAATTGGTTAGATCAATATCTTTCTTAAGGGCAACTAGCTATGCAATTTAACCTTTTGAGCTATGCATTTACACTTCATGGCATCCAAGGCCTAATAGCTCGTTTCTTCCAACCCAGTCTACCCTAGAGTTTTACTACTTAATTGCAAGGCTATTAAAGCTCTTTTAAATTTTATTACAGTTTAATTTATTTATTTCTTTCTATAGTAAAAAACTTAATTTTTGATTTTTATATAAATTATTAAATTTTTATTATCAAAAAGCTTGGAGAGAAAGCTAAAGGTGGGTAAATTATCCCTATAAGGTAGCGTACGCGCGATGCCAATATGCCGATAGGAGATAAGGCTGCTGCTATCGATAGATCGAGAGCACGTAAGGCAGATTTTTTTATCAGTATAGCTCCATTCAACAGATCCTGCCGGCCAATAGGCTTTCTTTTCCAAATCCTTCCTAAACATTTTGTACTAATGAATAGAACGTGGATAGCCACACCGGCAGCTGAACATGCAGCCATTCCAACTTTTCTCCCTACTTTAAATGCAACAGTGGCGGGAGAGCTTATTAATTGAATGAAGCAGTAAACTCTCCCTTTCCAGTTAGCCTGCTTGTAAATAGTAGGTACGTTTTGTCCAAAATCCGCTCTAAAAGGTTTTAAGACCTGATAGCTCGATGGAAATTCGTTAGCAAATTCCATTAATAAGCCCTTTGTATATTGGTTAATTAAGACTGATATTATATAATTAGGTAGATCAATATCTTTCTTAAGGGTAACTAACTATGCAATTTAACTCTTTGATTTACGCTTTACAGCATCAAGAGCCTAGTAGCTCGTTTCCTTCCATACCATCTATCCTACAGTCTTATTACTTAATCGAAAGCTTGTTAAAGCCCCTTTAAGTTTAAATCTTTGTTATAGTTTCATTTGTTTTTTTATTTATTGCAAGAAAAAATTTTTAGCTTTTTGCTTTATAAGCAGCTCATCTTGAACCTATTCCGCTCTCCTTTTGAAAAGGGCACCAAAACATATGAAAATAAAAAAACTTTTAAGGGTATTTTTATAGAGCTAGAGGAGATAAAAAAGTAAGGAGGTTTAACGTGCATCAACCCCTGCTCTTTAAATAGCCCTCTTTTGAGGCTGATACTTCTAATTTTAATTTACTAAGTTTCTACAATCTATAGAGAAGTGGGATGCTTTTTATTAATTATCATAAGATGGGCTAAGAGGATAAGTATTTTGCATACCTTAGCAATTTTAAGATAGCATTCTAGAGATGCACCTTTTTTAAGCCCCTCTAAAATGCATTTAAGAGGGGCAGCATGAAAACATCAAATATCTTTATTAGTAGCCATAGGATCTTTTCCTTGAGAAGGTTCTTTCCCCTCAGAAGGTGAAGATAAACCCTGGCATCCTGATTGAGTATAACATCCACAATGCTTATCTTGAGTACAACTACACTCTGAGCACTTGCAATTGTTCATGTTGGAATCAGCGGAAAGAAAACTAATCGCCATAAAAAAAGCGCCCAAAAAGCTTAATAAAATTTTCATATTTTCTCCTTTTTTAAATTGTTTAAGTAGGTCTATTTATTATTTTGTACAGAGCTAAAAACTTTCTATTAATTTTCTCCCAGATCAGTGACTGCTTTGCTTACCAAGAGGTTCGCTTGATGAGGAAGAAAGAAAAAATCCCTATTTAAGCTACCTAGGATTAGTCCCTGCGTGAAATTCATTCAAATCGCTTAAGCAATATCCTAATCTCCTCAATTTTCTTTTTTTGCTCCTCGTGATCGTGACAGAGGCAAGCTTGGGCCACGCATGAGGATAGATGGGTATCCAAGATACGCCTTTCGATGCTTTTTATAGCTGAACGGATGGCTCTAAGCTGAGTTAAAATTTCTGGACAATACCTTTCCTCTTTAATCATCTTTTTTATTCCTTCTAGCTGCCCATTTATCCTATTTAGATGTGGGAGTTGATCGTGATAAGAAGCTTGTTTAGCTTGTTTATGTTCACCCTCTGAATTTTTCATAAATGTTTTCTATTTTGTAAATTTTTACCCTACCCCCCTATGGTATAAAACTCATCGAATTATGTCAATAGGTTATCAAATTTTTCATCGACTCTCCTTAATTTTATTTCAGCCAGACCTGTTTTAATCCCACTATTTTTTCAATTTAAGGAAGCTTAAACATAAAAAAATAGGAATTTGCTTAATAAAGGCTTAGTTAATTGCATCCAGTTAATTAACATGTATGAAAATATTTATTGCTCGAATAAGCGATAGATAAGATATTTTAAGCATCATCCGTATGGATAGCGATGGGAACCGAGAGAGATTCCTTCTATAAAAGTAATAGATCTAAATTTTTATTTACTTCTATCCAAGATTTTACTCATTTTTTAGAGGAAAATAGAGAGTAAATACCGTTCCTCTTTTAGGGCGATTATGAACCTCAATTTTTGCTTGATGAAGATCAGCGATGGTTTTTACTACGGCTAGCCCTAATCCCATTCCATTGGATGGCGTGCCAGGAATTCGATAAAATTTTTCAAAAAGTCGAGGAACAAAATTAAGAGGAATACCTGGTCCTTCGTCCGCGACGGAAAGAAGAATAAAACCTTCTATTTTATGAGAAGAAATTAAAATTTCTTTACCTGGCTCAGAGTAAGCAGCAGCGTTAATTAATAAGTTACAAAGAAGAAGTTCCATCAAGGAAAAATCAAAATAGATAGGAGGGAGATCTTTATCGACTTCAACTTTTATGATATGTTTTTCAAGGTTTTTCTGTAAGCTTGCTAAGCTGGCATTAATCAATTCCGAGATGGTTTGTAATTTTTTGGAGACTTTGAGAAAACCTGTGCTTAATTGAGACATAGTCACCACATTTTCTACCATGCGACTTAAATAATTAGAAGATTCTTCAATCTGCTGAATCTTATGCGAACGAAGGTCTGCATTCTTGGCAAGCTCCGCACTTTTTAGCTCACGTGCTGCCCCTCTGATGGAATATAGAGGTGTCTTAAACTCCAAGGAAAGAGAGCTTAAAATGTTATGTTGAACTTTTTCGATCTGTTTAAGATATTCATTTTTCCGGAGCTTTTCTTCTTTAAAGGTCCTTTCCACATAATGCGCTACTTGCTGGCAAATTGTTTGAAGGAGGGTTATTTCTTCTTGCTGTATCACTTTAGGGAAGGTAGGCCGAAAAGCTAGAATACCCACTGTCTCTTTAAATCCTTTTAAAGGTAGGTAAAGATTGTTAACAGATGATAATGTATCTGTAGACCATCCTGCCATTTTTGTATTTTCAAATACCCAGGTAGCTACGGCTTTCTCTTTTTCATCTTTCAGCAAATCGGTCTCAGCATGGATCATAAGACCATCATCAATTTTTTTTAGAAAAATTTCGGCTCTTCCGTTTAGCAGATTATTTAGGCGAGCGCAGATAGATAAGAATAATTCTTTATTAAAAGAAGTAGTCGCTAGCTCCTTTACAATTTCATAAAGCACTTGTGACTTTTCTTCTCGATGCCTAAGCAGTTGCTCCCGTTTTTTAATGCGGTCAGTAAGGATGCTTAAAACGCAAGTAGCTGCTGCAAAAGATAAAAACAAACCTGTCTCCACTTCTCCAAAATAAGTGGAATTAAAAGAAGGTAAAAAGAGCATGGACCAAATTATAGAAAAAAGGGATGCCGATAAAACAAGCGGGCCTTTTCCTAGGAATAGGCTAAACCCTAAGAAGAAAAAAAAGAAAATAAATCCTATCATTTGGTAGCTTAGATATAAAGAGCATACTCCCCCTAGCATAGCAATAAGTAGGGTGAAAAAAAGAGCCCATCCGTAATCTTTATAGGTGCTTGTAAATTCTAATTTAGCCCAGGGAGATACATTGAGGGGAACAGAGGCATCATGGTGGATTACATGTACATCGATACCGCTAGCCTCTTGATTGAGAATATCCAGAAGATTACTTATTCCCATCAATTTTTTAAACAAGGTGTTTTGGGGGCGACCAATAATAATTTGAGTAACGTTCTTTTGTTTGGCCATCCTTTTTAAGGCTATTCCTATAGAAGGATCTGCCGTAGTGATAACTTCTGCTCCGAGTTCTCTAGCAAGAGAGAGGTTTTTGGCTAGCTGTTTCTGATCCTTTTCGCTTAACTTCTTCCCATTATCGACATGCAAAGCAATCCAAGGAGCGTCTAGGGTAAAGGCGTAACGGCGTGCAAGGCGAATTAAGCGCTGAGAATGAGGGCTAGGGCTAATCGCTACCATTAGGCGTTCAGAGGGTTTCCATAAGCTAGATCTTTCAGCACTGGGCAGTAATCCATGCAAATCATGATCTACTTTTTCTGCTGTTAGCCGCAGCGCTATTTCTCTTAAGGCCGTTAATCGATCGACCTGGAAAAAGTTTTTTGCAGCAATTTCAGATTGAGGTCCTATATATACTTTTCCTTCTTTAAGGCGCCTTAAAAGCCCCGTAGGAGTGATATCTACTAACTCGATTTGAGAAGCTCTTTCTATAAGGCTATCGGGAACAGTTTCACGAATTACAATGCCTGTAATTTCTTCCACTACATCCTTACGGCTCTCAATATGTTGGACATTTAAGGTGGTGTAAACATCGATTCCTGCTTCAAGAATCTCCATTACATCCTGCCATCGTTTTGTATGGCGCGACCCTGGCACATTGGTATGCGCTAGTTCATCTATAAGAACGATATGAGGCTTGCGTTTGATGATTGCATCTATATCAAGCTCCGTGAAAATGTTTCCTCTATAGCTAATGGATTTTTCAGGAATACTTTCTAAGCCAACCGTAAGAGCAGCGGTCTCTTTTCGTCCATGGGTGTTAATGACCCCTATGACAATATCTACTCCTTCTAAGCGACGCTGTTGGCCATCCTCTAGCATCGCATAAGTTTTACCTACGCCAGCAGCCATCCCAAAAAAAATTTTAAGTTTTCCTCCTCTACTTTTCTCTTCTTCCCGGTTAATCAACTGAAGTAAAGCTTCTGGATCTGGGCGATCTTCTTCAACCATAGGATGCTTGCCTTTTTGGTACCTTCTATAACTTTAATTTGATTTTATCACAAACCAATTGTCTTTACTTCCTCTTTTTACTCACTAGCCTTACCAAGGCTGTGGCATTAAAGGAACCAATACACAATTTTATTAACTTAATGTAAGAAAAATTTTTCATTGTTTTTCTTTTTCTCGAAAAAAGGCCTGTCCTCCTTTCCTTTGAAGCCAAAATATCGCCCGTTCAACTTACTATCCTATTGTTGGTAAAAAAGGGATAAATTTAATAAATTTTTACCTTATGGATGAATGGTAAGCTGGGTTAATTAAAAGTTCAACTATTCGAGGCTAGGTCTCCACGGCAGCTAGATGCTTGAAAAATATAGCAAGCCCTTTGCCTCTACCAATAGGCGCTGCTTATTCCTTTTCCTTTAATTTATGTTCGATCATTAGTTGCTTCTTTTTCCCTACTAAAAGAACCGCCATTGGTAAATGTTGCCAATTTAACATTCCAGCAAGCTAAAGCAAGGCTTGCATTGTAGCATTTTATCTAGCTAGTCATCTTCTTGGCTTCTGGCTAACCTTGATAAACCCTTGAACTAAAATCGCATTATTGTTGGGTAGGCAACATCCTACCTAGGTGAGCCTGTAACAAAGCATTCAAAAACTGTTAGGGGCAGAATTTTCTACAAGCCGCATGTAGATAATCTTTACATCCTTTTTAGGTTTTTTAGATAAAAATGATTTTGGAATTAGTTGTTGTGCCTCTGGTAAATCCTCAAGTTTTCCCTCTTTCACCTTTTCCTTTTTTACAATAAAAAATGATTGTATAGGGCTCAGGTGAAACGTTGATTACGATTGGGGTAAAATTGTAGAGTACAAAAAAATGGAAATGCTTTTTTTGAGAAGCTATGTGGAGCTTTTTTGCAAGAAGTGAGCAGATGAGGTAGGTAGACGCGCGAAAAGAAGTTTGTGGTGAATCTTTAAAATGGAAAAGAGTAAGGCTCACATGCTTTTGCTAACTTTCTTCACAATTTTGCTTGGTTTAAGTACTTTAACTTACGCTAGCTGCCATCAGCCATTTTAAAGAATAGCCTTGTAGCTTAATGTCTAAAAAACTTCCTGAAAGCTATTCAGCAGGACTATTTCGCCTTCAGGTTATTTTTTTGCTTTAAGTGAGGGGGATAGGAAAAAGAATAGCTAAAGGAAAGTAGTAAAATAGCCCGTATGAAAGTAAATTTTTATTTTCAATTGCGTTGGATATTAAAATTCAGTTATATATTTATTTTTTAAACATTGAGTTAACTTATTTTTTGATCCAAGGAAGCAATATGTTGTCATTTTCATTTAATCCTATAGCTACTCATACGACCCTAGATGGTACTTTTAATTTTTTTGAAAAAACCGGGAGTGAAAAAATTTATGCCGAAGTTCCTAACCAAGTAGGTTTTTTTCCTGTAAGCATATCGCCAAAAGTCAGGACCGAGGCATTAGCTTATTTATCCTCCGCTGCTAAAGTAAAACGATTATTACAAGGTTTCTTTGTACAACCTACATATCAAGCAGAAACACATGCAGTAACCCTTGAGCCGTCCTCTCCTGAGATTGAGGCTTGGAAACGTAAAGCGATGCTAAGATTGCCTCCTGACGCCATCTCTATTTGTCGAGCAGACGGGAAAATCAGCTATGCAATTGGCGATACTGTTACAACATGGGATTGGGCAACGGATACTTATGAAGTCATTGAAGTAAAAAATGCTGCGGGCATTACAGCTTTAGCAGAAAGAAGCGATGGCTCACTGATTATGGGTGATGAAAAAGGTCAACTGCATGTGGCAGGAAAAATCATTAATACAGGGATTCAGCAGTCTATTACTGACATTCTTTATTTTCATGATGCCTGGGCGCTTATAAAATACGAAAAAATTTCGGAAAACGAAAGAAGGGAGATAGAGATAAAAAAGCTTAATTTTCTTACAGGCGAAGTAGGCGAAGTGGATCGGCAGACACAGATTCTAGCTTTAGGCGATGGCTCCCTTATTATTTTAGATAAAACCAAGGATAGTATTTGCTGGGAGCAATTCGATCAAACACAAAGAAAATTTATTGACATACCCACCCGGGATAAGAAAGAGAAAATTTTTGCTATCCGCTTAGCTTCTAAGACAAAAGTTTTACTTTTACATAAAGATAATAAAGAGCTGCTTACAATGTATGATATAGAAACTCACACTGAACAAACATGGAAAAATGACCAGCTATGGATTGATTGTTTACGTAATTACCCTTATGTTTGTTTAGATGACCAGACGATTGCTGTTGGCTCATCTGTGGGAAGAAATGCACTAATAAACTTCTATTATAGAGAGGGCCTTGAAAAAGAGCCTATGAATGCTCCTGAAGCTGGCTCTTGGGGTGTCAATGCTATGATAACACTTTCAAATGGCTCTATAATGTATGGCACGCATACTACCCCTTCAGGAATACATTTAGTAGACATAGAAGGGAAAATTGCCTTTACTCATACTTTTTCTAATGAAAATCCTCAAATTAAAAGTCTAACAGAATTACCCAATGGTGCCATAGCCATTAAATCTTACGACTCTATTATAATTATGCAGCCTCAATTGAAAGATAACTCTCCTCTATCCGATAATGAATCGAAATATAATACCTATATATCTAGCTTAGAAGCAGCTTTTAAACAGGCAAATTTTTATAAAGCACGCCGTTATTATGAGAAAGCTAAAAAAATAAAACCAAGCAGTAATGCCCATAGCCTTATTTCTCTTCTTCATCTTAAAAAATCTCTAAATAAAAAGCTTTATAGGCAGGTTCTTCTTGATACATTATACGGTCAAAATAATGAAAAGGTAAAAGATATTCATTTAGATCAAGAAGTTTCCACCTGGAAAACTAAGACCTGTAAAAAGAGGTTATTTATAGGAGAAGGAACTTTTACTTTTACTGAGGCTTTTATCAAGAAACATGAGGAGACTCACTCCCTTTTAGCTTCCTCCATTGTTGCTACAGAGCTGGCTGTCCCTTCTGAAAAGAAAGAAGAAGTCATGCAGAGAGTTTCCCATCTCAGAGAACGAGGAGTGACAGTATTGTTTGGCATTGATGGACAACTCCTTCATAATCATTTTAGAGAAAAAAGATTTAAACGTATTCATTGGAATTGTCCCTTTACTGGAACAGGCGTTAGCCAAGATATCTTTAAAGCAGCGATTCCTCAGTTTTTTCTTTCTTGTGCTCAGCTACAGTTGTCTGGCGATCGAGTACATATAGCTTTAATGCAAGAAAAAAGCAGAAATTATTGGAAAAAACGGCAAACAGAAAATCCTATCGTCTTGGGTGCCACCTCGGCAGGTTATCGTCTTATAAGAAAGCGTTTGTTTGGGACGAAACGTTACCCTGGCTATCAGCATGCTAAAACAAGCGGAGAAGATCACTCAAAAGGCGAGCAGCGGGAATTTGTCTTCGAAAAGGCGCATCCGCCTTCTGCAAAAGCGGAATCTGAGTTTTTAGCGTGCAATAAGTCTTTAGATAATGAATTTTTAAACGCTGCAAAAAAATTAGAATCGTTTCTTGAAAGTTATATTCTAGAGTTACAAGAGGTCTTTCACAAAAATGTAGAAGATATAAAAAACATCAGTGAAACATCAAAACTTAGTAAAGCAGATCTTTTGAATAAAGCTAAAGATTTAGAAGAAAAATTTAGTGTTTCACTATCTAGCATAAAAGATGATTTATTAAAGGGATTGAAAGAAGTAAAAAGTAATTCCTCAGCTGCTTTAAAAAGTAGGTTACCACAAGAGATTCAAAAGGTGGTTAAGGCACGTATAAAAGAACTAAAAAAGCTTTTTTTAGATAATGTAGAAAAGTTTGGAATCGATTATTTAAATCACGCCAAAAACTCTGTAATTGCGTGGGCTAGTATTAACGAAAATTTGAAGAATTTTTCTAAAGAAAAAGTGCAAGCTTCTAGAGATAAATTTTTAAACTTGAGTAAAAGTTTAAAACTTCCTTCTTCTTATGAGAAAAATTCTTTAGAAAATTTGTTCTTAGAAAAAGTAAAAAAAGTTACAACCGAATTTTCAAATCGTCAAGAACAAAGGAAATTGCTTGCTTTAAAAATTCTAAAAAAAACGGAAGTTACTTCATTAGCTTATATAAATGCTTTGATGGATCCTGATAAGAAAAAATTTGCAATTAAAATATTTAAAGATTCTAATACAAGAAATAGGCAATTAGGCCAGCCTGATAAGTTGAATTTTACCTCGCAAGATTGCTATTATGAATGTAGTTCTGATGAGGATTCTTCTGATTGTTATGACTCTGACTAAGTTTTTAAACCCTAGTAAATTTAAAGGTCTTGATAGGGGCACTCTTGCTTGAAGATGCTTAAGGTTTAAGTTGCGTTGTAGAGCTGCAAAGATGGTTAGATACTCTTCCCCTTCTTTTTAACTTTCCTCTAGGTTATTTATACTATTTGCCTTCTGGGAAGGCTTGCTTACCGGCATTCGTAATAATTCCTAGTTCTGCCTCAGCTAGGACAGGGGCATTCTTGATACTTTCGTCTTATTATACCAACTCAATGATTTTTCCTTTGATTCCTTCTGATTCTATTTGATTTATTTCTGGAATAGCTTGAGGCATAAACCCACATTCCGCAGGTTATAACGATCTCAAGATATTATTTTTTAGTAATAAGGAATGGAATTTAAATTAAAGGATTAATTTATTTAACGAGTTAGGAACCAAGGGATTAAATTCAAAGAGAGGAACGTGGGCCTCCAGCTTTTTTTAGAAAAAACTATTCGTGCTCCTCCATAAGCAAATAAAGTGAAAACATGAAAGATGAAAAAGTATTGTAGCAAGAACTTTACCCTCGTAGGATTGTTTTTACATTACCCAATGAAATAGAAATAAGGGAATATGATAAATTAATTAATCCCTCATAATCCAAAAGCTTTTACGGCTACAGGGGGATTGGATAACTATTTAACAATTAGGAACTTATGTTTTGACCTAAGCCTCATTTCAGAAATTATAGGTTAATGGAAATTAACCTGCGGAATGTGGGCATAAAGACCATCTATTCTTATTTCCAAGGCAATGGCTGTAGTCGTAAAAATTACCCTTGTGGCTGTGACCATGGCGATTTATATTTCCCTATCAAATAGGATAGCAAATTAGGATTGGCTGATGCTTTTGGGGATACTTTTTATAGGGGCATTCCTAATAATTTTGCTGTTAACCTTCCCCAGTAAGTAAGGCTTACCTAAAGTTAAGACCCTTAAATTTTTTTAATTTTGAGGATAAACGTTTTCCTTATCCAAAGAAGCAAGGAGAAATAAAAGTCATTCCAATTTACTAAATCGGCCTCATTATTCATGGCGAATCTATACACTTATGCTCGACTAGAACAACGATCAATTTATCATAAATGAATAAGTTGCTAAAACCTCTACTTTAATTATCCTGCCCATCTCTACACCCTAAACTAACCTACAATATTTTTTAGTTATCCAAAAATTTATTATCTTTTTTGGTGGTGTGGGAAGTAGAAAGCTTAGCTCTAAAGGCAACCTATCATCAGATTAGTAGCTATAGGTTTATCAATAGAAGAGAAAATGCCTACATGGAGTTTAATGTTTTTTATTAAACGTTTAAGTTAAAATTTAAACTTGTTAGAGACATGCCATGTGTGTCAGTTATAGCTTAGCTATACATAAGGATAGGTGTAGATTAATGTCTGCTTGCAAAGCCTATAAAAGATAATTCTCTAAGCTTTTTTCTTAAGAGTCTTTATTTAAGGCTATTTAACGCTCCGCTTGGCAACAAGCAAAAGATCAAATTTTAAATTTATTAATCACATGCGAGGTAAAAAAAATCTTTAAATAAAATGGATGTAATATTAGATTTTTTTATAAATTTTTTTTGTTTGCCTTTTAAAAATTTTACCAATATAAATGAACTGTTTTTAATTAAAATAGATTTCATTTAAATATAAATGGGAATGAATAAGAGGTAAAAATGCAAGTTAATATTTCATCTTATTTTCCCCCTACTCTGCTAAATCCTTCTTATTCTTCCCCTTCACCCGCTTTGCACCTACCTGAGGAACTCATTACCTATATTTTTTCTTATCTCTCTAGGAAAGATTTAGTCCATGCAGGCATGGTATGTCGCCAATGGAATAGGATAAAAGAAGACCCTATTCTTTGGACCTCTCTTTATCATTATGATTTTCCATTTTTTACTTCACCTAATTCGTCATATACTAGGGCTATGTATATTAATAGCTTTGTAACTCATAATAACTTAAAAACAGGAAAGATTCAAAAAGAAATTCAGCTGCCACCGTATGTGGGAGGGAAAACATTCTTTGATTTTTCTGATAGTGCTGGCTTTTTATTAGTAGAATTTGCTGGCAAAACGCGTCTATGGAATTTAGCCCATGGCCGGTTTCAGGATTCTCCTACTCAGCTTAAGGGTGACATTTGCTCTTTGTTTTCGCCCGATGGAAGCCTATTAGCGACAGCCTCTTCGGATGGTACTGTTCATCTTTGGAATATCATTACCTCTACACTTGTCCACAATCTTAAAGGACATACAGGCATGGTGATCCATGCAGTTTTTTCCGAGGATGGAAAGATGCTTGCCATCCTGTCGGATGATAGATTGGTGCACCTTTGGAAAATCTCTACAGGAGAATGCTTACATATCTTTTCCCATAATGAAGAGATCATTCATGCAATTTTTTCACCTGATGGAAGAACTCTTACGGTAGAAGATGATAATAATAAATTACATCTTTGGGACATTGCCAAGGGGCAACCTATCCATGTTTTTAATTATGATGGAGAAATCTATGAAAACGTTTTTTCTCCTCATGGAGAGTTACTCGCCACCATCTTTGAAGAAAAAAGTGTACGTGTTTGCAAAGTGCCTACTGGTGAGCTTCTCTATACATTAAACCATGAAGGAGACTTATGGGATTGCTGCTTTTCACCCGATGGAAATCTACTGGCAACGGCTTCACAAGATCATACCGTGCGCCTTTGGGAGGCTGTGAGTGGCAAACTTCTTCATGCCTTTAAACACGCTGGAGAGGTCAATAAGGTCGCTTTTTCACCTGATGGAAGTAAGCTTGCCGCAGCATGTCAGGAGAATTATGCTATCCTTTGGAATATCTGTTCTGGACAAGCTATCCATTACCTTAAACACGAGAAGGAAGTGCAAAGTGTGTTTTTTAGCCCTGATGGTAGTGTCCTTGTAACCACTAATTTCCAAGGACAAGTGAATCTTTGGACAGTAGCAGAAGGGGTACAATTTGCTAATTTAAAAAGCAGCAGCACTACTTATAATGAAATACGCGTGGTTTTTTCTAAAGATGGAAGTATGATTGTTCTTGCAACAGATTCAAGTATTCGTATTATTAAGTTTTAATCCTTTTTTTCTTAATTCTTCGTTTTCATAAATTTAATCTTTACCCAGTACTTAAGCCAGCAGGTAATAGCTTTTATACGTTAGCTAGAGCAGGTTGGATGGTTGACAATCTTGCAGCAGAAGCCTGCAAGGAAGGCTTGAGGAGGTTTATTTACTTATACAATCATATTAGCCGCTCTAAATTAAACTTAGCTTGCTATCCCTTAAATATCTAAGAGTTTTTTACTTTAATTCTATAGAAGGCTTTTTAAGTTCTTTACCTTCTAACCAAGATAACCGTGCCACCGAACTTTTTTCATGCAAGGTTAACAAACTTTATCCTTTTAGCTAGAATTCTTTTTAGCTAGATAAGAAGTCCTCTTATAAAAATTTTGCATCTGTTCGCGTAAATTCTCGCTGGGAATAAAGATATGCTGGCAAGGAGGAAGGCTGTTCAAAAATTGCTGCCCATACTTTTTTGTAATTAACCGTGTGTCCAAGCATACAATACAGCCTCTATCATTTTTATTGCGGATAAGACGACCAAAACCTTGCTTGAATTTCACGATTGCATTAGGCAGAGAATACTCCATAAAAGGGTCGCCCCCTTTAGCTAAAATTGCTTCGGTACGCGCTTGAGTAATAGGCTCGGTAGGTACCTTAAAGGGTAGCTTAACAATGATGACACAACGAAGGGCTTCTCCTACTACATCGACTCCTTCCCAAAATGAGTCTGTTCCAAATAATACAGATCGATCTGTTTTTTTAAATTTATTAAGGAGGGTTTGGCGATTGTCATCGCCTTGTTTAAAAAGAGAATATTTATATTGTTGAAGGCGTGCTTGCAACACTTGGCAGCACATTTTAAGCATAGTGTAGGAAGTAAAAAGCACAAAAGCATTTCCTTGGCTGGCCTGAATACATTCCCAAATTTTCTCTGTCGCTGCTAGGTTAAATCTGCTATCAAGAGGATTAGGAATATTGTTAGGAATAGCTAATAAAGCTTGTGTGCGATAGTCAAAGGGAGAATCATAAATATTTTCTGTTAGCGTAAGTTTGCTCATGTAAGAAGGGGTAAGCCCTAAGCGCTGCTTGGTAAAAGTAAATTGCTTATTGGTAGCCAAAGTAGCACTGCAAAGAATTACACTGCTAAAGGGTTTGAATAAATACTCGGCTAGAGCTTTTGCGATATCTAATTCGGCATCGGCAATATTTACATTAATCATCGTTTTAAGCATCTGGGCTTCAATCCACCTTACTTTATTAGGAGGAGGAGCTGTATCTACAAATTGCTGCAGGATAAAACTCGCTTCTGCCAATCTTCCGCAAAGAGCCTCGATTTCATAACGAATACCCTTAGAGACTTCATTAAGAGGCTCTTGACCTAGCGCTTTAAGAGCATTTTCGATGCTACCGATCACTTGTACATATTTTTGTAAACTGGTAGCTAAAGCGTGAACATGGCTTTTAATTTCTCCTACCCATAAAGTATGCTTATAATGTTCAGGCAATAAGCGTAGTTTGTTTTCATTAAAAGGTTCTTCATTAGGCCTTATGCCCGTTTTTGCCATGTTAATGAAGGCATGAAGCTTATCAAAGCCTTCAGTAATCAGCTTAAGAAGATCGATACGTATGCCAGGAAGATCAATATTGAATTTACTTAAAAGGGAGCTGATTTCTGCTGGGGGCGCTTTAGAATTATAGTGAGCAAGAATTTTTTCTTTAAGTTGAGCTAACTTTCCTTGGGTTTTACCACCTTTTTCTGCTGCTAAGCGTCCTACAATTCGCAAGAGATCTAGCTGATTTACTTTTTGAGCAAAATATTCCGTAGCAATATCTTCAATATGATGAGCTTCATCTAAAATAACTTTGGTATAGATGGGCAAAATGGAAGGGTCTTGATAATTTTTAGATTCAGCACGGCTAGCCAAATCAGCAAAAAGCAAGTGATGATTGACGATCAATAAATGAGCTTCGTTAGCTTCTCTTCGAGCCTTAAAAAAATGGCAGTCTTGATAAAAAGGACACTGGCTTTTACTGCAAGTATCATTTTCTGCACAAACTTTGTCCCATAAATGCCCGGAAGGTTCAAAAGTTAAGGAAGATTTAGAACCATCATTGGTCGTATGCGCCCAAGCATCAATTCGCGCAAATTCCTCTGCTTCTTGGGGAATGAGAAGAAGTTGCTCTGCTCGTGTTTCCTCCACTTTTCGCAAGCAAACATAGTTGCGCATCCCTTTTACAAGGACTGCTTTGACAGTGATATTAAGCGCTTGGGCTAGGATAGGAATATCTTTTAAAAGAAGCTGCTCTTGCAGGGTAATTGTATGCGTGGAGATAACCGAACGTTCTTTTCTTTGGGCGGCCCAGAGTATAGCAGGAATAAGATAAGCAATGCTTTTACCCGTTCCTGTTCCTGCTTCTATTAAAGCTATTTGATCTTTATTATAAGCTTCAATGATGTTTTGCATCATTTTTTGCTGTTCTTCACGTGATTCAAAACCTCTTATAATTTTACTAAGGTTTCCTTCAGGTTGAAGAATTTTTAAGGCTTTCTGCGCATCAAGTCCTTCACTATTCTTTTCTCTGGGTAGTAGGCTGCTCATGAAAGTTAGAGAGGGTGAAGTAAAAATAAAATTATTTTAGAATTTGAATGGAACTATATCGCTTTACAAGGATCTTTTCAAGGCCCCTCTTCTTATATTAAAATAAAGGCTAACCTTTATTTTTAAATGGTAAGAATAAGAGCAATTTCAGCTTATGGATTAATTTTTAGGGCTACAGGTAAAAAATAGGGGAAGGAGCCTATTTTATTCCCTTCCTGCTTTTTATGATTACGGTTTGCTTTTTTGTTAAAGTGATAGATAGCTTTAACTTTTTTATAGAAAAGCGGAAAGTTAAAAATCACTTCCTCTATTCAACCTCTAGCAAATCTAAAAAGGCTTTTAGCTGTTTAGAGCGGGTAGGATGACGCATTTTCCTTAGGGCTTTGGCTTCAATTTGTCGAATACGTTCTCTCGTCACATTAAACTCTATTCCTACTTCTTCAAGCGTTTTAGGCTTACCATCTAATAATCCGAAACGTTGGATAAGAACTTTTCTTTCTCGATCCGTTAAGGTAGAGAGCACTTCATTCATTTTATCTTTCAAAATAGAGTATCCTGTGGCTTCTGCTGGTGAATCGGCAGTCGTATCTTCTAGGAAGTCTCCAAATTGACTCTCTCCCCCATCTCCTACTTCTGCTTGTAAAGAAATAGGGTGCTGGGCAATCTTGTAAATCTCACGCACGCGCTCAGCAGTGATACCCAGTTCTACAGCAAGCTCTTCAGGATTGGGCTCTCTACCCGTTTCCATCATCAATTTTTTAGCGCCCCGTAAGACCTTGTTAATAGTTTCAATCATATGGACAGGTATGCGAATAGTTCTAGCTTGATCGGCGATAGCACGGGTAACAGCCTGGCGAATCCACCAAGTTGCATAGGTAGAGAATTTATAGCCACGTCGATACTCAAATTTTTCCACGGCTTTCATAAGGCCCATGTTACCTTCCTGAATCAGATCTAAAAAGGAAAGGCCTCTATTCGTATATTTTTTGGCGATAGAAATAACCAAACGTAAATTGGACTCAACCATTTCTCTTTTAGCTTCCTGGCTCTTGTCCATCCAACGTTGCAGCATGCGTACATCTTTTTTAAACTCTTCTAATGTTCTGCCTGCGGCAATTTCACGTTTTTTAAGTTTTCGTTTAGCAGAGGCAAGCTTGGCAGCGGCAAATTTATTTCTTTCTGCCCGTGGAGTTAATTCTTGAATTTCCTTTTCTAATTGTAAAAAACGGTCATAAGCTCGTAAGATAAGCTCACCAAAGTCTTCAATAATATTGTGTCTAACATGAAAGCGGCGCAAGTAAGCTTGAGTACGAATACGACATTTTTCTATTTCTTCCAATATCGAGGGTTTATTCTCTTTATTTAGCTCTGGATCATCAATTTTCTTAAGAAGCTCTACCAGATGTTGTTCTTCCTGTTTAAGAAGGGCACATAATTTAGGTAAAATGTTAAGAAACTCTTGTTTATTGGATACTTCTTTTTCTGCAACACACTTGTCAAAACGCTCTTTTCCTTGTAGCAAATATTGGGCAATTGCTATGGCCTCAGCCGTGGAGTAGCCAAACCTCATAATGATGCGTTCGATTTGGATTTGCGCTTTTTCGATTCGCTTGGAAATTTCAACTTCCTCTTCTCGGCTTAAAAGAGGAACCGAGCCCATTTCTTTTAAATACATTCTTACGGGATCATCAGGAGTGCCTTCAGAACGTTTAGGAAGGCCTTCTAATTCTTTCGCTTCTTTCTTACGCTCCTTTTGGCGCTCAACTTCAGATTGGTTAAGAATTTGAATGTCCATGCCACTTAAAAAGATCAACACTTGATCAATCTGCTCGGGCGAATCAAAAGACATGGGAAGAATATCGTTAATTTCCTCGTAGGTGATATATCCTTGCTCTTTAGCAATGGAGACGAGTTCATCCACTTTCTGTTGATGTTGGTGAGAAAAATTGCTTTTAAAGTTATCTTTATTCATGTTGCTTTTATGTAATGGGATTGACGAATTGCAAATTTTTTGTGTAATATGTTTTTAAAAGCCCTGTGGAAAAGGTAGCTTTGTTGGCTCATAAAACGTTGAGAAAGTAATATTACAATCAATATTTCCTTAAAAAGGGTATAGGAATATTTAACTATTATATTGATTTTTGTCAATCTATACCATCTTTTTCTTTTAAGTAATGTCCAAGGAAAAATTAAATTCATACTTGGATAAATGCATTTTGTCAAAAGATTTTTAAGTGGGCGAAAAAATATGCACTTTTATGCCTTCGATGAAAAAGGAAATCAGGTGTCTGCTCATCAAGCAGATAAAAGGCTGTATTATTTTTGCAGAGAATGTCTAGGCCTGGTCAAATCTCGGGGAGGCCTCTTGAGACATTTGCACTTTTATCATCTAGAGCCTAATCGATCATGTCGACAAGATGGTAAATCTCTTGTTCATTTACAAGTGCAGCATTATTTACAAAATTGCTTGCCTGGTTGTGAATTAGAAAAAAGATTTCCTCTTATCAATCGTATTGCAGATCTGTTTTGGGAAAAAGAGGGCTTAGTAATAGAAATTCAATGCTCTCCTATCTCTGCCCGTGAAATAGACGCGCGCAATCTAGATTATGCTAGCCTAGGCTATCGAGTTCTTTGGATATTACATGATCGCTTATTCAATCGTCATCGTTTGACAGCTGCTGAGTATTTATTACAAGATTCCTTTCATTATTTTACTAATATCGATTCTGAAGGAGTAGGATATATTTATGATCAAGGCGATAGAATAGAAAAAGGTAAACGAGTGCTTACGCTAGGCTTTCGAAAAGTAAACTTTTTCTCCTACCATTCTCACCTTAAAGAATCCATGGTGTTTGGTAATTATCCACCTTGGATAAAAAAAAGGCTGGAATCATGGAGAGGATATTTTACAGGCGATTATTTAGATTATTTTTTAACAATGCAAGAACCAGAAAAAGCTGCTTTATTGTCAGCTCTTTCAGTAGATGAGCAATCAGGAGTTATGCAAGTAGGAAAAAAACTACAGCCAGGTATAAAGAGAAAGTTAAAAAAATTAATCCGTCTAATTAGCTATTTTTATCGCTTAGGATTAAATTTCATACTTGAGAAATTAGCAAAATAATATCCTGCGGAGCAAGTGCCCCTTATCTTCTAAAATTTATGGTGCAAATGCTTCGCAAAGGTGTTTATAAGGCTTTGGCCGCGCGAGCAGCAAAACGTGCTTTCGTACGATTGGCTTTATTGACTTTATAGACGCCTTTTTTTACACCCTTATCCATTAGGCTGTAGATTTCGCTTAAATGCTTATGATTTAACGCGGCATCTTTTTTAGAAAGGTTTTCTTCTAGAGCACGTACCGCTGTTCTGACTTGCGATTTGAACACTCTATTAATCTGATTTCTTTTGATGCTTTGAAGATCTCTTTTTAATGCTGACGAACGTTTTTCTTTTTTTTTCTCGGTAGGTGCTTGAGCCATTTTCCCTCTTAAATGTTTAATGACATAAATTTATATAAGAAGAAATTATAGGCATTGCTGTATAATTCGTCAAAGCCAAACTGAAATGCTTGGTATTAAAAACATCTACCCTTAATAGCATTAAGCTCAAGAAGTATTGTATGAAACTTATCTTAGACCAAAATCTTTCCTTGTTAGAGGCTTTAACTCTTTTATCCCCAAATAGTTCCAAAACAACTTTACGTTCCTGGTTAAAAGAGGGGCGGGTGTATGTCGATGAGAGTGTAGAGAAAGTCAGCAGCAAGCTTATTAAAAAAAATCAAACCATTACCGTAGGAGCAAGGCCAGATCCTTATATACAAGATTTACGAGTATTATATGAAGATTCTCATTTAATAGTGATTGATAAGCCTTCTGGTTTATTAAGTGTGACTAGCGCTTTCGAAAAAGAAAACACAGCGCATGCTCTTTTGAAAAAACATTTTCGTCCGCGCAAGGTCTATGTGGTTCATCGGTTGGATCAAGATACCTCAGGTGTTATGCTATTTGCTTTTTCAGAAAGAGCTTATGAAAAATTAAAAGCCATTTTTGCAGAGCATCATATTGTAAGAGAATATATAGCTATTGTAGAAGGTCGTATGGAGCAATCTCAAGGTAAATGGGAATCTTATCTTTATGAAGATGAAAATTATTTTGTACACTCTTCTTCAAATCCAGAGCGTGGTCGTTTGGCTATCACGCATTATCAAGTGATAGAAATGAGTAAGCACTATTCCTTGGTAAAATTTACTCTAGAAACAGGAAGAAAAAATCAAATTCGCGTTCAATGCAAAGCTGCAGGACATCCTGTGCTAGGAGACCTTAAGTATGGCTCTTCGGTTAGTCCTGTACGCAGGCTATGCTTGCATGCTCAAGGGCTGGGATTTAACCATCCTATCAATGGCAAACAGATGCAATTTAAATCTTCTCTTCCGCAAGCTTTTAAAAAATATTTTAAAAATGCATAAAAATCTGTTTTGGCTTTCTTTTTTATCTTTAGCCGCAGGCGTGGTCGGTTGGTTTACTTTTCGAGCACTTTATTTGACCTATTTTTACCTAGCTTTTACGGCCTCTGCTCCTGTAGAAAACATTCAATGGGCAATTGTGCCCCTAAGCGAAGATCGTTTGGTAGTTAAAGCAGACTATCGCTTTGTGGTTAATGATAAAGAATATCATGGAAAAACTTTATTTAAATATGATGTCTTTCGAAACCCCTGGGCAGCAGAAGAAGCTTTAAAAACATATAAGGGCCGTGAGCAAAGGGCTTGGTATTCACCTCTAGATCCTCAATATTCTTCTTTAGATCAATCTTTCCCTTTTAAAGAAAATATTTATGCAATCATTTTATGGATTTTATTGCTATATTTTATTTGGATAGGAAGGTCTGTAGCCAGGCTTACATGCGCGTTTACTTAGATAGCTAATATAAAGTATTAATAAAAAACTACTCGCCTACAAAAAACGATTTCAGGGGACCTTAGCTTTTTCCTTTTCCACGCTACTAGATGGAGAAATCTTTTAACAATCTTTATTAGCCTTAAGCTTATAATTTCTATAAGACTAAATTATAAGCTAGCGGATAGCGATAGAGCTTATAAAGGTCTTGCCTTGTAGCCCAAGCGCTAATGCTAGCCTTTCTACCTCTTAAGATGGGCTAAGAATAAATGAAAAAGAGTTTATTTTTGCATGAGATCTCTTCAAAAAATTTAAAGATTTATCTTGTTTTGAGTTTAAGAGAAATAATGTATAAAAATTAATGTTGAGGTTTAAACTTATTAATCCTTCTGGCAAGATATCCTCTTAATATTTAATAAATTGAACTTATGTATAAATCCTATAGCTCACGTTACACTATCCTACTTATCATTATTGCCTTCTACCTTTTGCCTGTCATGCTTTTGAGTAGCTATGGGAGGCTGTATATGCCTGTACAAAAAGGGTGGAATTTACTGGCTTTTGGGATATTTTGTAGTAGTATAGGGCTCATAGGAATTTTTTGGATGATGTGCCGTTTAAGCTATAGAGCCGAGCAGTATGCAAGGGATAATCAGTCATCTGTTCTAGAGGCTTCAGAATTTTCTCCTAAACAGTCCAATATTGTTGAGCTAGACATGACTCAAGCTAAAGCTCTAGAAGAGCTTCAAGAACAGTATAATGAATTACATGCGCATGTGCTAGCTGCTCAGAAAGATTTAGAAGCAAAAACTAAAGAATTGCTGGAAAGAGAACAGAATAATCAGCATTTACAAGAAAAGCTTATTGCCTCTGCAGCAGAGTATGAAATGAGCAAGCAGGCTTATGAATCCGCTTTAGACCAGCAAAAATTGCTTTTAGTCGATTCTCAAAAAACAATCACTGAGCAACGCGAATGCATTGATAAAAAATTGCAGCAAATTGCTCAACTAGAGATTAAAGTGTCAGATTTGACGTATGAAATTAAAACATTGATTCAGCTAGCAGAAATTGAAAATCAAAGCATGCCTATTTACTCAAGTCTTCCTTTAGAGCAGGCAAGCTCAATCTATCCTCCTCTTTCGGACATATTTGAAGAAGAAATTGCCTGTCTTCCCGAGAAAAAAGTTCGAAATAGCATGCAAGCCAATATACAATTAAAGCGCTGCATTGATATTGCCCAAAAAATTACGGGAGCAAGCCATTATTATAACACTTCTTCACGCTTTAAAGATTTGGCTGTCGATAACTATACTTTAGATTTAAGGCGCCTCTTTGATAGTTTACGGGCAGAAAATGCCAGCGCTATTATTTTTTATTCTCAAAAAGAAAATAAAATTTTATTTGTTAATAATCAATCCAGGAGCTTGCTAGGCTGGAGTCCAGACAAATTTGTCCAGAGCTTTAATGAGATTGTAGAGCCGAGCAAAGATATTTGGAGGCAGGGTATTGCCAGCTTAGCTATTAAGAATGACAATCATATCAGCCTAAAGATGAAATCTAAAGCAGGAGCACAGGTAGAGGTTCATGCTTTGTTAGGCATCATCCCTACTGGCATTTTTCGCTATCATGTGCTAGGCGTTTTATACTCTTCCTTATCTTAAACAAAAAGGGCAATAAATTTTCTTATAAGTAAAAAAAATTAGTGTTTTTGCTTATGGAGGATTAATTTTTTAAAGTAATTTATGTTATATATCATTGCAGGTCGCTATAAAAACAGAAAAATTCAGTCCCCTAAACATACTCTCACCCGTCCCACTACCAATAAGCTACGGGGAGCGCTCTTTAATATTTGTCAAACTTATATAGAAGATGCTTCTTTTTTAGATCTTTTTTGTGGATCAGGGGCGATGGGGTTAGAAGCTATAAGCAGAGGGGCGGCTCAAGCAACCTTTGTAGATGAAGCTAAAGCAAGCCTTCAATGTGTGCGTGAGAATATACAATCTTTAGGGGTGGAAAAGCAAGCTCATCCTTTATGGGGAGAGGCTAGGGTTGTGTTAAAAAAGCTAGCAAAGCAAGCAGAGCAATTTGATATCATTTATATTGATCCTCCTTACGAAACTAAAGGTCTATCAGAAGAGATCATCAGAATTATAGATGAAAGCACCCTGTTAAAGGTTGAAGGAATGTTATTTATTGAGGAAAGCAAAGCGATGGTAATAGATAAAGAAAAGTGGCTTACCTTGCAATTAGAAAGTGCGCGAAAGATGGGGCGTACCCAACTTGTGCAGTTTAGAAAGATTAGCTACCCTCAACCTTCCTGCTCCCATCAACATGAGTTACTTGATAAATATTAATTTTCACCGGGGTAACTTATCTAATATCTTTTCTTACACAAGCTACTTTATTTCAGCTGGCATGCTTTCTCATGGATTCCTCTCTACCCGTGATTTCTTACCCCCTTTCAGAATAATAGAATTTTTGGGAAGGAGGCCCTAAGCATCTAAGGATAATTCTATGGCGTTCTTTCAAAGCGTTAAGAATGTTTTTAACCCTATTAATCAAGGATGCATTATAATGGGATGCTTTTTTTTTTTAACTTTAATCTTTTTAATTGTATAGATCTGCACCCTTGGCGTCTTATTACTGAGGCCCCTCCCTCAATAAAAACGATCCCAGAGGAATTGATCGTGCATATTTTTTCTTTTCTTTCCCCCAAAGAGCTTGTGAATGCTCAGCAAGTATGTAAACACTGGAAAAAAATAGGAGATGAAGAGACATTGTGGAAAAGATATCCTCAACAGCATTTCAAAGACAAACCCTTACATATTAGCTTTTGTCTAAAAACACCTCGGTCTTTTAAAAATAGTTATCTTTTTTATAGCCGTGGGAAATTAATAGAACGGAAAATTAAGCTAGAGGCTGCTGCTTTGCGCGCCCATCCCGATTATAATGTAAGTTTTACCGAGATGATGGTATCGATGAATCAAAGTCAAAGCTTTAATCATCAAAAGAGATTAAGGTTTTGAGAGGAGACGGGCAAAGAGAATAATACTGATAAGATAATCTGTATAAATATCAAGAAGATCAAGTTTCATTTTTTTCTCCTCTTTTCAAAGAAAAAGATATATCTTTAGAATAATCTATTCAACTCATCTGCGCGTAAGATGTGTAACTTAAAAAGACTATTTTCGATTAGGTCATCTGTCTTTTTTTATAGATTTTTTTTTAAATTGAAAATCTATTAAAAAAGCTGGCGTTCACCTTTATAATGTTATTGATACAAAA
>NZ_VJOT01000015.1 GCF_011087585.1 Neochlamydia sp. AcF84 | reverse complement strand
GAAAGGTGTGGGACGCATTTATCAACAGACAGTGATCGATACCTATTCTAAGGTAGCTTTTGTCAAACTATACGATAGAAAAAATGCGTTGGTAGCAGCGGATATGCTGAATGACCAAGTCATTCCCTGGTTTGAAGAGCAAGATATTCGTGTCTTAAGAATATTGACCGATCGTGGTACAGAGTACTGTGGAGCAAGAGAGCATCATGAGTATGAACTTTATCTGGCCATTGAAGACATTGACCATTCTCGCACTAAAGCTCGGCACCCTCAAACGAATGGAATCTGCGAAAGGTTTCATCAGACCATCCAGAACGAATTTTATGCCACAGCTTTTAGGAAGAAAGTGTTTAAAAATGTTGAAGAATTACAAGAGGATGTGGATAAATGGATGAATGAGTATAATAACGAGAGAACACATACAGGAAAGTATTGTTTTGGCAAGACGCCATTACAAACATTCTTAGATGCAAAACATCTTGCGCAAGAAAAGATGTTAGATAAGTTACAACTGACAGAAATAGTACCTGCCAGGTAACTCATGTTTGTCAGGTCAAGTACTGTCTAGGACAATTAAATGGCTATTGGGAAGCTTACTGGAATTCTTACAAAGTTGCTGCTTAAAAAAGGTTGTTAACACTTTTGTTTACACCCGTTGGCACGCTCCCTTGTTATCCTGGATTATTTAGATTTTTAAATAAAGGTTTCCTATCATCTAAGACTTTAGTTAAACAGCCTGTAAATTTATAATCTGCTTTTCGGGAGTAAGAAAACGATTATACTGTGAAAAGGACGCGTAAGAGTAAGCATTATCTCAATATAATGCTTTCACAATCATTTTGGTTTAAAATATTGGACTTAAGAATACATGTTAGGCAATTTTTAGCTCTCAAAATTAACATCCATATTGATATATTCCAGCAGCCTTATTTAATTTACCTTGCTCTGGATAAATCATTTTCAAGTTATTGTGATCTCTTGCTACGTTAGAATGATTTTCGCCAAAAATATCAAGATCAATAGCAAGAGCTTTATTGAAATACTCTACCGCCTTAGCTATATTACCTTGCGTAGTATAAATTTGTCCTAAGTTATTGTAACAAATTGCCATTGTGGGATGATTTTCGCCCACAAGCTTAAGGTTAATATCGAAAGCTTTCTGGCTATGTTCAAGAGCTTCCCTTAGATTATCCTGTGCTTTGTAGATTTGCCCCAAATTGTTGTAAATTGCTGCTACATATCGATGATTTTCACCAAAAAGCTTCACGCTAATGGTAAGGGCTTTCTTGACATATCTAGTCGCTTTTTCCAAATTGTATTGGTTATGATAGATCGTTCCTAAGTTGTTGTAAATTGCTGCTACATGTGGATGATTTCTACCGAAAAATTTAAGGTCAATAGCGAGAGCTCGTTTTATATACTCAGCCGCCGATTCTAACATACCTTGCTCTTGGTAGATTTTCCCCACGTTATTATAAATTATTGCCACTGTAGGATGATTTTCTCCCAAAGCCTTACGGGTAACAATAAGCGCTTTTTCAAAGAACTCTACTGCCTGCTCTAAATTGCCTTGTTCTCTGTAAATTTTTCCTAGAATGATATATTGTTTTGCTATAGTGGGATTATTTTCCCCAAAAAGCTTAAGGTCAATAGCAAGGGATTTTTTGACATACTCGGCAGCCATATCTAAATTGCCTTGATCTTCGTAGAGTGCTCCTAAGTTGTGGTAAATAGTGGCCACATAAGGATGAGTTTCACCAAATAGCTCAAGGTTAATAGCTAGAGCTTTCTTGACATACTCAGCCGCCTGCTTTAGATTGCTTTGTTCATGGTAGATTGTTCCCAAGTTGTTGTAATTTTCCGCTATATGGGAATGACTTTCGCCAAATAACTTAATATTGATACTTAAAGCTTTCTTGGTATAATCAGCTGCCTGATTTAAATTGCCTTGTCTATAGTAAATTGCTCCCAAGTTGTTGTAATTTTCTGCTGTAATGGGGTAGTTTTCGCCAAATAGCTTGAGGTTGATAGTCAGAGCTTTGTTGCTATACTCAACAGCCCGTTTTAAGTCTCCTTGTTCATCGCAAATTATTCCCAGGTTGTTGTAAAATTTTGCTATGCTCGGATGATTTTTACCAAAAAGCTTACGGTTAATAACCAGAGCTTTGCGCGTGCACTCAGCCGCCTGCCCTAGATTACCTTGCTTATGGTAGATTGTTCCCAAGTTATTGTAATTTTCCGCTATATGAGGATGGCTTTCCCCAAACAACTTAAGGTTAATAACTAGCGCTTTTTTAGCATACTCGGCTGCCTTATCTAAATTGCCTTGATCATCATAGATTGCTCCTAGGTTATTGTAGGATTTTGCTATGCTCAGATGACTTTCCCCAAAAAGCTTACGGTTAATAATGAGCGCTTTTTTAGCATACTCGATCGCCTGTTTTAAATATCCTTGATCCTTGTAGATCAGTCCCAAGCTATTGTAACATATTGCTACTTCGGGATGGTTTTCCCCTAAAAGCTTAAGCTTAATGGCGAGAGCTAGGTTAGTATACTTAACCGCAAGTTTTAAATTTCCTTGTTCTCTGTAGATCGTTCCCAAGGTATTAAAAATTGTTGCTATACGGGACTGATTATTTTCAAAATGCTTAGAATTAATAGTGAGTACTCTTTTTGTATGCTCAGCCGTCTGTTCTAACATGCACTGTTTTTGATCGATGCTTCTAAGGTTATAATAAATTGCTATCAAAAAGGAATAATTTTCATCCAAAAGATCAAGGCTAATTTGGAGAGCCTTTTCAGCGTAATTAGCCGCTTTATCTAGGTTCCCGCTAGCCTCATAAATGCTGCCAAGAAAACCTAAAATATAAGGGTCGCTTGGATTTTCTTTTCTTGCTAATTTAAAACATTTTTTTGCTTCTTCTTTTTGAAAAAGCCTGAGGGCTATGCTACCTTGAGTTTCTAACGAGTTATCCTCCAAATCAGAAGAATTAAGGCTATCTTCAGTGCCTGTTAAAAACTCCTCAATAGTTTGATAGAAAGGAATAAAAGTGCGATAAATCTTTTTTATTTTTTCTAATGTTCCCAGATCTAGCGCAAATTGTTTCTTGATTAATTCAGGATTTTCAAATCCAAATGGCTTAATTAGAGGATTCATCATCTCTTGTTGTGCTTGATAATGTGAATAGGTTTTAAGGCGCATAAATAGCGCTATACTCATCCATTCACTTAACTTTACAGCAGCGTTATTTTTTATAATTCCTAGCTTGTTTAGCTCATCAATCCTAGTAAAAGTGTTAGAAGCCTCTACTTTTTTGAGAAGGGCTAGCCGGTCTAAAGCTAAATGAGGAAACCGATAAAGATCATTTTTAACTTTAAAGAGCATACCCTGTCTACTTAAATCGCCCATTCTCGGATCAAAAGCTTCCATATCAGCTAGTACAAGATGCTGCTTAGCTAAGTATTGCCGAAGGTTGAGCCCTTCGTGATAAGTAATGATCAGCTTTTCTTGAAGTTTTTCACCATACTGCCTAGTTAAGCCAGGATTACCTATTAAATGAACAAAGGTTAAAAGCTCCATCGGAAGATGAGGCTCTTTTTCATGCCACCAATGGCCTTCTTCATTTTTAGCAATATATTGAGCCATCTTTTCAGGAGTCTGGATAAGCTCAAATGTTTTGCTATTGCCGAAAGGGGTTTTACAGCCTTTCCCTTCTACTCCTGCCCCATCGAAGGCAAAGCCTCGTGGTGTAATGCCATCAAAAAAATCTATAGCTTTTAAGCAAGGAATGTTTAAAGCAGGAAGAATGGTTTCTCCTAAATTGATGACTTTCAAGTGAATTAAATTTGTAAGATTCCTAAAATACTTCTTATGTGCGTCGTTATCTTCTTTTATAAGAATGCCAAATTCTAGATCGGAATAAGGAGTCATCTCTTCCCTAGCTAAGGAACCAAAGCCTATCATGGCATATTCACAAGGAGCAGGACCTAAAACATCTATTGCCTGGTTAACTAGTAAGCTAAAAAAAGCCTTTATATCCAGAGCGATCTTACCGTAAAGCTCTTTCACTTCTTGGAAAGAAGGAGTTTCTGACAGGAGTTGAATTTTTTCCTCTATTTCCTCTCTAAACTTTTTTAATGCTTGGCGATTGCCCTTAAATTCTTTTCTTATTCTATTATTATCTAAAACTTTTCCCTGACACACGTTGATAAGTAAATGTTGAGCTTTCAAAAGCTTTTCTTCAAAAAATTTCTTTTTGTCATCAGAAACAATTTGTAACGCATAATTGTAAAGCCCTGCAGCTTGAAGTAATGTTTCGGCTGTACCTTTTTCCTGATAAATATCTCCTAGTTTTTCTATACAATATACTTCTTGGACTAGCTTTTCTGCGCAAACATTTTCGCGCATAGGGTTATTCTTTTGAATAGCGAGTTTTAAACCTATCCTGAAGATGTCTTCCGCTAAAGCACTGCTTTCAATTAACTGCTTCCATTCTCTACATATGAGTTTGGCTTGGCACAAATCTTGGAACCCTAATTCCTTAAATATTTTTAAGCTAATTTCTCTATACATAGTAGTACCTCTTGTAGAATAGCTAGCATGTTCTTCTTTTTTCTCAAATGCAGGAAATATTAAGGGGTATATACAAAGAGAATCTGAGGAAAGCTGTTTCATGTGGTTATCCATTTTTTAGCTAGTTATAATTTTTGACCAAAGTATGCTTGCAGCTAAATGGCAAAAATAAAATTGTTTTTTCTAAACAATACGAAAAATTTATAAAAACTCCATTAAAAATTTAATAAGAATAATCATTTATTGAAACCGTAGAAAAACAGCATGAAAGCCTCTCCCTATAGAGTTTATTTGGTATTTTGGCAGCTTTTATCCTATGAGTGCAGGTTCAATCAATTGTCCTTCTTGCTCATTTTTAGATCTCTTAGATGCGCGTATACTTGTCACATCCATGTGAGGCCTTAGTTAAAAAGCCTATGATTTAATTTAATTTTAGGACGGCAGAAGAATGAGTATGCTGCGATAAAAACGCCTACAGGTAGGCATTATTTTGATAGAATATTTTTACAATCTTTTTTGAATTCAAAACCCGGTACGTAAGAATATAGGTTAGACAAATTATAGCTCATAGAACTGGCACCGATCATTTAACTCGTGCCCATCAGCTCTGAAAATGCTTAAAATAGGCAATAAACGCTTAAAGTTACTAAAAGGCGATGAAAACTTACTTTCTATTTCACACTCAATAGCCATCACCGATGATTTATACATTTTTATATCTAGGATTTTATTAAGGAGAGAATTTAAGGCATACGTGGAAGGGCTCTTTCCAAGCTATTAAGAGAAACACTTAGCTTTGTATGATCGTTCCATGACAGAGAAGAAAAAGAAGCTTTATTATCATTGGCTCGTAATTCTATAGATAAAGTCTCCAACCACCTCTTGATTTCTTTAAAAATTACTATAAAATCTTAAAGATACCCTCTCTGTTCTCATGCACATCATAAATTTGAATGATTTGCTAATAATTTCTGCATTTAAGCCGTAGAAGAAAGCAGGCATGACGAGGGAGAGAGAAGGCAATATATGCTTACCTTTAACCTAAGAGGAATTTATAACTTATCTTCTTAGAAATTAAACCCAGGCATTCGTTTTTACTCTTCTAGGAACCAGAGGAGGAATAAGCCTTGTAGCTATTTCTACTTGATGTTCTGCCCCCCATTTGCGTAATTTAATACCAGGTAGGATCTCTTCAGCTTGCTTTTCAACTACTTTTAGCTCTTCCTTAGTAGACGAGGGGAGAGGCTCTGCTAAATTAACAAGAACCTCAACAGATTTATTCAAAATTTCCTCATGCTGTTCTTGCATCTTTTGCTGGAGGCGCAACAAATCGAAACGTGTCTGCTCTTTTTTGATAATCTCTCTTTCTAGAATAAGCTGTTTGGCGTAATCTCTTATCTCTTGTTGATGTTGGTCATATAGCCTATTTCTATATTCTTGGATAGCCTTCTCTGTAATGCTTCTCATACGCCTTACAAAGTCGCGAGTACTTTCTTGGATGATAAACGCTTTGACTTTTTGAGGATCGATCTCCCTTTTAGCCGCTACATTTGCAGTTTTGGAAGAAATCTCGGCATTTTGCTTAGAGTGAGTAACAGGAAGATTTTCCCGGTCTTGCTCAACTTTGTTATCTTGTTCTTGCGCAAAGATAGCTAAATTGTTAGCAGCTAAAATATAGGTGGCATACTGAGTAAACTTTTGCTTAAAAACTTCTAATTCTTCAGGACTAAGTTCAACAGCTTTTCCATCAACAAACTTGTGGAAAGTATTTTCCCGTAAGAATTTATCTATAAAGCTACGGTGTTCTTTCTGGCTTATCTTATTTTGGCTAAGAAACTTTTCTGCTGCCTCCTTAGCACCTACATACTGATCCCCTACTTTAACAAATTTATCGGCTAAATGAGAGTGCAGATCGGGAAGTAGACCTTTAAGCTCTTGTACAGCTTTTAGGTCTGCTTTTCTATTATGCTTTTCTACAGCAGGAATGTCTGCTTTAATAATGTTCGATCTATGCTTTTCAACTACATCCTCTATGACCTCAGCCAACTCGCTAACATGAATATTTTCTATGGATTTTTCTACAATCGCTTGTTTGCCAACATTTTTAGCTTCTTGATGTTCTGCCACCTTTGTCTCTTCATTTGCCGTGCTTTCTTCGATATTTACTTTTACTTTTTCGACATTTACATTTATTTTTTCCTCAATGAAAGTTTCCTTTTCCTGGCTAACTATTTTTATTTCTTCAACATCAGCTTTCTCTTTTTCCTCTACATCTACCCTGATTTCCTGTTGAAAAATTGTTTCTGATTCCATTTCCTCTATTTCATTAATCTCATTAAAATCAAAGGAGGCTTCTTCGAATTCTTCAATTGTATTAGAGGTCAATTCAAGAGCTTTAATAACTTCTACCGCTTTTGCTTCTGCTACAAAATCTCTTTTCGATTCGGAGGATTGATTAAAGCTAGGGGGCAAATTCTCTTGCACCTTAATTACATCGTTATCATAAGCAATTGATTGTATGCCTTCTATAGCATTGAGATAATCTTGCCTTTTAGTCTCCTCAGTAATAGTGCTGCTCTGTAGAAGAGTATTTTTTCCCACTTTATTGCTTTCTATTTTGCTTTTATTCAACTGAGATAAGCTAGAATAGGATTGAGAGGAGAAATGATTGAAGTAAGATCCTTGATGATTGGTAAAATTCATACTACTCATACAGGTCTCCTAGGAATAATCTTTACTATTTTTATTATACTTTAGGCTTATTTTGATAAGCAATAAATAATATTATTTTTTTGAAAAACATTGAGATTATTAAGGCATCTGCGGACATAAAAAATTTCTAAATATTTTTTTTAAATTCCTTTTAAGGTTTTATAAAGATTCAATAAAGAATTTGTAAGAAATATAGAGAGTTATTATAGTCATTCTTTGAATCGCCAAACTTTAAACCAAGGAAATTTTATGACCCCTATATCCACTTCTTCATCAGAATATAAACAATTTAAAGAATCATTTACCCAGTATGCTCAATATACTGCTGCAGTTAATAATTTAAGGATTTTTGTTGAAGAAAATAAAGAAAGTTATAAAGCCCATCTACAAGAAGAGGCTAAGCAAATTGCAGAAAAAAAAGCAGAGTTGGCCACTAAAAAGGTAGATATAGCTGCTAGAAAAGAAAAGCTAGCTGCTAAAGACGACGAGTTAAGTATTAAAATAGGACAGTTAAGTGTTAGAGAAGAGCAATTAAGTGCTAACCTACAGCAGTTAGCTAAAACACGAGTAGAGGCTGAAGCCAAGATTGCACAAGCACAAGCTACATTAAAGTTTGGATATGTAAAATTATTTTATAGTGTTTTTGGATTGCCTGTGCCTTTGCAAAGTGAAACTGATAAAATCGATCAAATAGCAGCTACTTATTTTCCTAATGGTGAGATTGGAAATATCAATGGGCAGGCAACCCTTTTTTCTATTAGCCCGATTGAGAAATATTTAAAAGAATCAAGAAGTACTATTAGCAAGCTTAATCTTACTGCCATTCGTATTATTCATGATCCTAAAAACCTTGTAGAATTTTTACAAAAGCCTGGTTGCCCCATCAAATTTATCGGAGTCGATGCTCGTCTAAAAGATAGTCTGGAGCAGCAAATTGATGAAATTTGCCCTAGAGAAGGCCGTACATTCAAAATAGTATATGTACAGCCGCCGAAGAAATAGATTTTTTAGTTAATACCCCTTCCTAGCAAACTTAAGGAAGGGGTATATTACCTCTTTCCTCATTATTCTTATAACAAAGCGATCAAGTTAAAGTCCACTGTAGAGTGACATTTTTTTGAAAAGTGTTAATAGTCTTAAACATTAACAAGCTTGAAGGGGTTAAAAATGTTTTTATCAAGAGTTTCTCAATATTTGGTAAAGTTTCAATAAACATGTGTAAGAAATATAGAGAGTTATTATAGTCATTCTTTGAATCGCTAAACTTTAAACCAAGGAAATTTTATGACTCCCATATCTACTTCTTCATCAGAATATAAACAATTCAAAGAAGCATTCACACAATATGCTCAATATACTGCCGCTATTAACAATTTAAGAATTTTTGCTGAAGAACAAGCTACTCAAAATCTCAGACAATTTGTGGAGGAAAATAAAGAAAGTTATAAAGCACATCTACAAGAAGAAGCTAAGCAAATCGCAGAAAAAAAAGCAGTATTGGACGCTAGAATGGTAGATATATCTGCTAGAAAAGAAGAGTTAGCTACTAAAAAAGGAGAGTTAGCTGCTAAGAAAGGAGAGTTAGCTGCTAAAAAAGGAGAGTTAGCTGCTAGAAAAGAACAATTGAATACTAAAGAAGCAGAGTTAGTTCGACCTGAATTAACCTTAAAAATTTATTCATTGCATCCATATTAGAAAGAAAAATTATGAATTTTCTTTTAGACCTAAGTGAAAAAACTGCAA
>NZ_VJOT01000014.1 GCF_011087585.1 Neochlamydia sp. AcF84 | reverse complement strand
ATTAATAGTGCCTACATAATAGGTATCTTGAGATAATAAATAGCCTGGATGTTCAGTTTCAATTTCGCCATGTGCTTCTTTTTCTTCCTTGGCTTTTTCAAGAGCTTTTAGTTGGTCCTCTGTTAATATCATTTCTTCCTGAGCCATTTTAGCTTCCAATGCTTTGAGACGTTTTTGAAAGGTCTCAAGATTGTATCTAAGCCAAACAGAACGCACACCTCCTGGCGAAATGAAAATCCCTTGTTTCTTAAGCTCGTTACATACTCTTAACTGACCATAAGCAGGCTTTTGAAGAGCAAAATCAACAACAGCTTTTTCTATAGATTCGTCCACCCTATTTTTTATACAGGGTTTTTTACGTGTCATATCCTGAAGAGCTGCTTCTCCACCTGTTTCATAAAGTTCTTTGAATCTATAAAAGCTATCTCTAGAATATCCCATCATCTTACACGCCTGGGATACATTTCCTAATGTTTCAGCTAGCTTTAAAACACCAAGTTTATTTTTTATAACTTTTTGATGAGTTGCTAAATTTGACATTTTGACACTCCTTATTGGTTTAAGTCGCTCACTTCAACTTCCCTGCTGTCACTTTTAATGAGCGGCAGGGCTTCAAGCTTCGCGACTTATAAATTGTGTTTCCTTTATTTTTATCACAAATGTCAGATTAAGTCCTACCTATTACATCTTAAGGCGCATGAATAGCGCAATGCTCATCCAATCTTTTAACTTATTAGCTGCACCCTCCGTTGTAATCCCTAGTTGGTTTAGTTTATCAATTCTAGTAAAGGTTTGGAAAGCTTGTACTTTGTTAAGAAGAGCTAACCTATCTAAAGCTAGATGAGGAAAACGATAAAGATCATTTTTAACTTTAATAAGCATCCCATGTTTTCCTATGTCACGCATTCCTGGATCAAAAGCCGTCATATCCTCTTGAACTAGGTGTTGCTTGGCTAAGTACTGGCGAAGTTTAAGGCCTTCTTGATAACGTGTATCGAGCTTTTCTTGAAGTTTTTGTCTATATTGTTCTATTAGCTTAGGATTACCTAGTAAATGAGTAAAATTTAAAAGCTCCATAGGAAGATGAGGCTCTTTTTTATGCCACCATTCCTCATCCTTATCTTGGGCAATATATTGGGCCATTTTTTTAGGTGTTTGGATAAGTTTAAATTTGCCATTACCTAAAGGAGTTTTACAGCCTTTTCCTTCTACTCCTGCTCCATCAAAAGCAAAGCCTCGTGGCGTAGTGCCATCGAAAAAGCCTATTTCTTTTAAGCAAGGAATATTTAAAGCAGGAAGGATAGTTTCGCCTAAGTTGATGACTTTCAAGTGAATTAGATTAGTAAGATTTCTAAAATACTTCTTATTTACGTCGTTATCTTCTTTTATAAGAATGCCAAATTCTAAGTCAGAATAAGGGGTCATTTCTTCCCTAGCTAAGGAACCAAAGCCTATCATGGCATATTCGCAAGGTGCCGGGCCTAAAACATCAAGCGCCTGATTAACTAGTGAGCTAAAAAAAGCCTTTATATCCTGAGCGATCTTACCGTAAAGCTCTTTCACTTCCTGGAAAGAAGGATTTTTTGATAAATTGCAAATTTGCTTCTCTATTTGGCCTCTAAAATCCTTTAATTTTAGCCGGTTATCTTCAAATTGCTTCTTAATCAGACCATAGTCTAAAAGTTTTCCTTCGTAAAGTTCACTCATTAGGTTTTGAATTTTAGCAAGCTTTTCTCTAAGAATTTCATGCCTCTCAGCAGAAGCTAAATGCAGCGCATAATTGTAAAGCCCTGCAGCCTGAAGTAATGTTTCGGTTGTACCTTTTTCCTGATAAATATCTCCTAGTTTTTCTATACAATATGCTTCTTGGACTAGCTTTTCTGCGCAAACTTTTTCGCGCAGAGGGTTGTTCTTTTGAATAGCAAGCTTTAAACCTATCCTGTAAATGTCTTCTGCTAAAGCGCTGCTTTCAATTAACTGCTTCCATTCTTTACATATGAGCTTAGCTTGGCACATATCTCGTAGTTTTAATTTTTTGAATATCTTTAAAGCAATTTCTGCATATACTGACGTATCGCCTAGAGGAGAAATAGAATTGTTAAAGGCAGGAAATATAAGAGGATGGGTATTTAAGCTCTCTGAAATCATAAGGATTATCTTTTTTACTCAATTTTATTAAAAATTTAAATAAGCATTAGCATTATTTATAGTTTTTATACTAGCTTTTTAGCCTACTAGGCTGAAAAAAACCCTATCGCATCTACCTTTTCTTTTGCCAACTTAGCCAAGTTTCTTACAGACTTAATCCTTTGTACATGATTAATCAAATTCAATCACTTCATATTTTTTAGATCAGGCAATCGGCAAGGTAACCATTTGATTGCTAAGGGGTTTTAAAAATTTTACTGTTATCTCCACTTGCTTTATAAAAAGTTCTTAGAGTTACGTTTTTCTTTATTGTTGAATGGTTATCTTAACGAGGCCTTATATGCAAGGTTACATTCTCATTTTCTAAGTCAACTTAAGGCTTTTCTTCCCGTTAACTTATCTCGCCTCTTATGATAGTAGTTTGTTTTTACAAAAGTTGTGGAAACCAGTAATTTGAGCACTTGCAGATCAGCATTAATTGCTGCTACCTCGGGATAATGAATACCGTGTGCTGCAATACTGCTTCTAAGAGCTTTTTTAGTATATTCAGCTGTTTGTTTTATATTTCCTTGCTTTTCGTATATTTTGCCTAAATTACGGTAATCTTTAACTATCTCTGGATGATTTTCTCCATAAAGTTTAAGATCAATTAATAAAGCTTGATTGATACATTCAGCTGCCCTCTCTAATTTCCCTTGCTCGTAGTAAATCGTTCCTAGATTACTATAATCACATGCTAAAGCAGAATGGTTGGCACAAAAAATCTTAAGATCTATAGTGAGTGCTTTCTTGACATATTTAGCTGCTTTTTTTAAATCTCCTTGTGTTTTATAAATTGTTCCAAGATTATTGTATCCTGCTGCGACATCAGGATGATTTTCACCAAACAGCTTAAGGGTAAGGACAAGCGATTTTTTGACATGCTCAGCAGCTTTTTTTAAATTTCCTCGATCTTGGTAAATCATTCCCAAGTTGTTGTAATAGCCTGCTATTGTAGAATGATTTTCGCCAAAAAGCTTAAGGTCAATTGCCAACGCTTTTCTAATATATTCTGTTGCCTTTCCCAAATCTCCTTGATCGTGATAGGTTTGTCCCAAGTTGTTGTAATAGCTAGCTACTGTAGAGTGATTTTCTCCAAAAAGCTTAAGGCTAACTTCAAGGGCTTTTTCGATATGCTCAACTGCTTTTGCCAAATTTCCTTGGTCTTTGTAAATCATCCCCAAATGGTTATAACTATTCGCTACGCTAGAATGAATTTCACCATATAGCTTAAGTCCAATTGCCAGCGCTTTCTTAATATATTCAGTTGCTCCGTGTAATTTTCCTTGAGCTTGGTAAATCGTTCCCAAATTGGCGTAACTGCTTGCCACATTGGGGTAATTTTCACCAAATAAATTAAGTACACTCATGAGGGCCTTTTTAACATGCTTAGCTGCTTCGGGCAAATTTCCTTGCTCTTTATAAATCATTCCCAAATTGTTATAATTTCTTGCTAAATTGGGATGATTTTCACCGAACAGTTTACGAACTATAAAAAGGGCTTGTTGGTGATATTCAAAAGCTTCTTGTAATTTCCCTTGCGCTTGGCAAATTTGTCCCAATCCAGTGCAATAGCTTGCTACCGTAGGATGAATCTCACCATATCGCATTATACCAATTTTAAGCGCTTTCTTAACTTTATTAGCTGCTTTTTGTAAATTTCCTTTGTCTTGATAGATATGCCCTAAATTATTGTAATAAACCGCTATAGCAGGATGATTTTTTCCGAACAGTTTAATAAATATCTTAAGTGCTTTTTGGGTATACTCAGCGGCCATCGCTAAATTTCCTTGCTCTTTGTAAATCATTCCAAGATTATTGCAATCTCTTGCAATAGTAGGATGTATTTGGCCATAAAGATCATTGTCAATGGTTAATGCTTTTTGGGCATACTTAACGGCTTTATCTAACTTCCCTCGATTTAGGTAAATGTTTGCAAGAATATTTAATACTTGAGATTTTTTTGGGGCTGCTTTTTTTGCTAGCCTATACCAGTCTTTAGCTTCATCAAGTTGAAAAAGCCTTAAAGCTATATCTCCTTCTGTCTGAGGTAAGTTATCCTCTAAATCTGATAATTTCAAGCTTTCTTCATTGCCTGCTAAAAAGCCTTGCATAGCATGATAGAAGGGAATAAAAATTCGATAAATTTTTTTCACCTTTTCTACTGCTTCTGGATCTAGTACAAGCTGCTTTTTTATAAATTCCGGATCTTCAAACCCGAAGGGCTTAATGAGAGGATTCATTATTTCTCGTTGAGCTTGATAATGAGAATAGGTTTTAAAGCGCATGAACAATGTTATACTCATCCACTCCTGTAGTTTTTTAGTAGCATTCTCCGTTATAACCTTTAGCTTGCTTAGCTGATTAATCCTATTAAATGTATCTGCAGCTGCTACCCCTTTAAGAAGGGCTAGCCGATCTATAGCCAGATGAGGAAAGCGATAAAAATCATTTTTAACTCGGAAAAGCATACCCTGCGTCTCTAAATAGCCCATTCTTGGATCAAAAGTCTCCATATCATCGTGCACGAGGTGTTTCTTGGCTAAATATTGGCGGAGAGTAAAGCCTCCTTGATAAGGCGTATTGAGGTTTTCTTGAATTTTTTAGCATATACCTCGGTTAACTCTCCGTTACCTAACAAATGAGTAAAAGTTAAAAGCTCCATGGGAAGATGAGGCTCTTTTTCATGCCACCATTGGCCTCCCTCATCCCTAGTGATGTATTGGGCCATCTTTTCAGGAGTTTGAATGAGCTCAAATGTCTGACGATTGCCAAAAGGTGTTTTACAGCCTTTTTCTTCTACTCCTGCTCCATCAAAAGCAAATCCACGTGGCGTAACTCCATCAAAAAAATCTATGGCTTTAAGGCAAGGAATATTTAAAGCTGGCAGGATGGTTTCTCGTAGATTAATGACTTTTAAGTGAATCAAAGTAGTCAATCGCTTAAAATACTCTCGATTTATTGAAGTATCTTCTTCTATAAGAATACCAAACTCTAAATCGGAATAAGGTGTCATCTCTTCTCTAGCCAAAGAGCCAAAGCCTATCATGGCATAATCGCAAGGCTCTGCGCCTAAGGTGTCGACACTCTGCTCTACAAGAACTTTAAAGAAAATTTTTACGCCTTCAGCAATGTCATGATAAAGAGTTTTTACCTTCTGAGGAGAAGGATCCTCTAACAAGCATTGGACTTGTTCCTCTATTTGATATCTAAAGGTTTTTAACTGTTGGCGGTTGCCCTTGAATTGCTTTCTGATTAGTTTAGAACTTAAAGGCTTTCCCTCGCACAGCTTGATTAGCAAATTTTCGACTTTTAATAATTTTTCTTTAATATCCTCCTGTTTATACGCAGAAGACCGAAGAAAAGCATAATTATAGAATCCTGCTGCTTGAAGAAGAGTTTCTTGAGTTCCTTTTACGATATAAATATCGCCTAATCTTTCTATGCAAAAGCTTTCTGCGATAAGATCTTCATTTTTAACGGCAAGTTTTAAAGCTTGCGTGTAGGCTTTTTCTGCTTTATCAATATTGCCTTTTGATAAAATGGCATCTTTTTCTAGGAGCTTCCTTATTTCATCACATGCTAAATCCTCAAAAGAAAGGAGAGTTTGTTCATAGATAGCTGGCGATAGGGAGACTAGGGAGCTGAAGCTTTTAAAGGCTACATTCTTATCCTTAAGATTACCAGGTTGGTTTTTGTTAGTGATTTTAGATTTAAAACCATTAGGACAAATTTTTTTCCATAAATCAGTCGCTTCTACAACTTGTTTCCATTCTTTACATACTAACCTTACACGGCATAGATCTGGAAGTCCAAGTTCCTGGCATATCTTTAGATCAATTTTTCCATAGGTAGGTGGTTTATCTTTTTTCCCTTGCCATTCAAAAGATCTCTCAGACTTAATGGAAGAAGTCTCTGAAATCATTAATATAACCGCCTTTCATAAAAATTAATAATATTTGCCCATTGTGAGTTGTAGCGTAGCCATCATTTATTACTTTTTCTTACCACTTTCCTTATATCCCACAGAGGACCGCAGCAGATGAGGGCCGAATATAAAGGTTTAATATTTTTAAAAATAAATTTAATGCAACAAGCTTTTATTGAAATGCTATGAACCTTTCAAACTGTCCCCTCTAGCCACAAAAATGATTAGTATGCCATGATGGGAAAGAAAATTCCTAAAGAATTTACCATGGGCAAACAATCGATCGAATGGGCATTTCAGGAAGCAGTTAAAGATAATGATTATTATTTATGTTTTTTAATTTCGAAACCGTAGAGTTATAAAATTAGTTAAAAAACACCTTCTTTACCTAAACTAATTTATTGCCTAAAACAAGGCTTTTACTTAAGATTTTTGCTAAAATTAGAGCAAGCACTTATGCATTTAACATTATTATGTTTAGCTTCCCTCACTAAGAGAAAGGATTATTTATGGCTCTAACATACGAGCAGGTTGAAATCAGTGGCAATGAAGAGAATTTTTGCTACAAAAAGCATGCTTATTCTCTCCAACAAAAAGTAATTGCCAATTGGAAGGGTAAAGAGGTTCGCCTAGCCATTTTAAAAGATAAAAGCAAAGCATTTAATCCACTTAAACGCTTGATTTGCTTAATCTATGGTGTGCTGTTAAAAGTATGTTTTCAAAATATTGCTGCGCGTGTTTGGCTTGAAAAGGGCCTTAAAGGCAAAAACGTAATTGTCGTTATTTCTCCCGCAAATAGTTCACCCTCTTGTAATAAAATTTCGATAAAAGGCAAAAATGTTTTAAATCCCAAAAATTTAGTCCTTCCCCTTTCCCCTAAAGAAAATGGTAGACTCCAGGGCTTAAAGAAAAACCCACCCATCAGGTATCCAGTATCCCCTACCTCTAAAAACATTTTAAGATCTCCTCGAAACCTTAAAGAAAAGATAAATATTAATGACCTTCTTAAATTTTCTAACTATGTTTCTGGAAAATCTTTTGAAGAGTTGGATTTTGAAACATTTGAAAGAATGGAAGTGGAAATAGAAAGAATAAGTAGAATACAGGCTAGTTTATCTCCTGAACATCCTTTAGCAGTCCAACTGACAGATGCATTGAGTAAGTTAAGCAGCCAGAATAAAGCTGTGGAGCTTATTTTTGAATTTACCACCCTTGAGCATCAGCTTTCTAGTTTAACTTTGAATGAAAAATGGGAAGAAATGAACTCTTTCATATTAAAACCTGAAGAGAATGTTCACTTTAATAAAATGGAAGAGAAGCAAAACCTTATTCTGGCTAGATTTCAGCATTATTTAAATCGTAAAGGCATTCCTTCTGAAAAGCTTAAGGATAAAAACTTTTTAAAAACCGAACTGCAAGCTTACCGTAAAGAAATTTTTTATACTAATCAAGCCTTGCATAGCAAAATGAAAGGAAAGAAAATTCAATGGATAACAAGCTCTCGCTCTGCCGCTCTACCTTTAATGCAAAGGATCGCTCAATTAGCCGATAAAACGGGGAAACAAATTTTTAAAGTGCCCACCTTAGTATCCACTAGTATTCTACTACATTATAAACTTGCTCCTCTCACAGGCGAACTTGGGTTAGGAATATCTCCGGTAGCAGTGAATAAGGAAAATTTATCGGGAATGGCTATGAATGGCTTTGAAACTTGTTGGGCTTACGCGCAAAAATCCCGCTCTTTATTTGATACCCAAAAAGAAATAGAGAAAATTTTGAATTTTGATCCTACGCTTGGATTAAGTACCAATCGCTTAAAAATAGCTGTACTACGATTAATATTAATGAACCAGCATCCTACTCGATGGCCTAAGTTAAAGCATCATATTCGAACAAAAATTTTAGCAAAAGCTTTGCAAACAGAAACTATCTTCCAAAAATCTCTTTTAGAAGAAGGATGGGAAGCAAAAGGAAAATTAATTGGGAGTCCTTTCCCAAAACGTGGCAGAAAAATTAATGAGCAAGAAATCTTAACCAAAGGACAAATTGTAGTAATTCCTCGATCTTCTGGGGAAAGAAAACTAGGAATGGTTTGCGAGGCCACAGCTCAAGAAGATAGCTACAATTATACTATCTTAGTCGAAATTGAAGGTGGGGGAAAAAGAATCTATAAAGCAAGAAAAATAAGAATCCCTAAGGAAGAAGATTTATTAGAAATTTTTAAAGGATTGCCTAAACTAAATAGCACTCAAACAATAACTTTAAAAAACTTGTTAAGAAGCCAAGTTCAAGAGATACGAAAAATTCTTAAACTCTTTAATCAGGTAAAACCTTTAGAGTTATCCCCTAGTCAGGCATCACTCATTAAAAATTCATTTCCTCTAATATGGGCTTCTAGCACTATTAATTCCAAAAATTATCAGCTAGATGTTAAAGGAGAAAGCCTAGTTACCGGCCATGCTGAGCTTGGCAAAGATATACAATTTGCGTTTACAGATGAAAAACATGCCGATGTATTAAAGGAGGCTGTAGAGCCTTATGGTGTTACCGTTCTTACTGTACAAGAAGGGCGATACTTAGTTGAATAGGTAAAACTAGAAAAGCTTTATTACGCCCTGTCGAGGCAAAGATTACCGAGGGAGAAGGATTGCGCATACGATTTGTATTAAATGGCATACGGGCTACTTTCCACCGCCCTCATCCTAAAAAAGAGACTGATAAAGGCGCTCTAGTTTCGATGCGGTGTTTCTTAGAAAATGCAGGAGTAAAACCATGATGAAATATAAAGGATATACGGGTCATGTCGTCTATGATGATGAAGCCAAAATTTTTCACGGAGAGGTTCTGGGAATAAGAGACCTCATTACATTTCAGGGAAAAACAGTTGATGAACTAGAGCAGGCTTTCAAAGACTCTGTGCAGGATTATCTTACTTTTTGTGCAAAAAGAAAAGAAGAACCTGCAAAGCCTTTCTCCGGAAAATTTAACTTACGCCTCTCACCCGAATTGCATGCAAAGCTTAGCTCCAAGCTAAATTAAATCAGATGAACTTAAACAGCTATATTAGCAAGGTTTTAAAAACAGCTTTATAAGATTCAATAATCAAGTAATGGAAATGCTCCCCACTCCTCACTCATTTTCTTTTCCATAATTTTTTAACCCTCTGATTGGCAAGCTTCTCGAATCAAGTTTAACTCTTTTTAACTTTATCCCAAGCCTGATTGTAAAGCTCACCATCTTTTCCTAAATATTTTAGAACTTCTGATTTCTCCACCATAGCTGGCGGAGGAAAAAGAGAGGGGTTTTCCTGCATTTCTTTAGGTAAAAGAGCATAGGCAGCTTGGTTGGGTGAAGGAAAGCAGGTGAATTGCATATTTTCTGCAGCTACCGCCCCTTCCAATAAAAAATTAATAAAAGCATGTGCTAAACTAGGATTAGGGGCGTGTTGCGGAACAACAGCATAATCAAGTGAAATAATAGAGCCCTCCTGAGGGATAAAGAAGCCTACGTGGCTATTCTCCCTCATGACTTGGAGCATATCCCCATTGTAGCCTTGCGCCACAATATATTCAGCACTAGCAATTCCATGTTTATTCTGCTCACTCTCAAATTTAGCTAGATTTTTTTTCCATACAAGCAGCTGATCAACAGCTTGATTTATCTCTGCTTTATTAATACTGTTGGCGCTAAAGCCTAAATATTTTAGGGCTGCTCCTATGGTTTCCCGCATATCATTAAGCATCGTCATGCGCCCTCGCATATCTGATCGGCCAAATATTCCCCAGCTTTGATCTTCCACCTTAATTTTATCTTTACGATAAGCAATCCCACTATAGCTCATCGCAAAAGGCACTCCATAGATGACCGTGCCTTCATCAAACTTTTCAGGGGTATAATGAGGTGTAAGATTCTTTAAATATGAAAGTGAGCTGATAGGAATAGGATTTAACATTTTTTGTTGCAGCATTAGCTCATAGGTGTAGCCACTAGGAAAGATCACATCATAGCCTGTAACGCCTAGCTTTAATCTGGCGTACATGGACTCATTGCTATCAAAAGTATCGTATACTACCCGACAATTATGCTCTCGCTCAAATTTTTCAATCAGCTCAGGTTTAATGTAATCGGCCCAAATGTACAAATGCAGTTCATTTTCAGGGGTACTGCAAGTGGTGACAAGAATGGCTAAATAGGCAAAAGCGATCATAAAAAACAGCCACTTTCTCATGCTACTCCTCTGACAAATGTTGGGTCAGCCAAATAATTATAAAAGTAAAGATCAATAAAATTACCGATAAGGCATTAATCACAGGGGTGGAGCCATATTTTATCATGCTATAGATGTAGATAGGTAGAGTGGTTGTCCCTTGGCCTACCACAAAGAAAGTAATCACAAAATCATCTATAGAAAGAGTAAAAGCTAACATGGCACCTGCCGCAATGCCTGGAGCAAGCAAAGGAATAAGAACTTTGCGCAATACCGTCCAATTGCTAGCACCTAGATCTTGAGCGGCTTCAATAATGGAAAAATCAAAATTTTGCAGGCGAGCTAATATCACCATCGTCACATAACTAAGGCAAAAGGTTGTATGCGTGATAAATACCGTAAACAAGCCTAATTTAATATTTAAAGCCATAAACAATAATAGCAAGCTCATGCCGGTCAAAATATCTGGGATCACTAAAGGCACATAGACTAAACCGTAGTGGGCTTTTTGAAAACGCGTTTTATAGCGATAAAGGGCTAAAGCTGCTGTAGTCCCTAAGATGGAAGAGGCAAAAGTAGCGCTTAAGGCTACAATCAATGAATTGCGAAAAGATTGCCACAAGGCTCGCTCGCGTAAAAGGCGTTCATACCATTTCCAGGTAAATCCCGCCCATTCTCCACCAAAACGCGAATCATTAAAAGAATTAATAAAAAGCACGATAATGGGAAGATAAAGAAAAATCAAAACGATAATAGTGATGATAAAAGGGAACCGACTTTTTTTCATTCTTTTGCCCGCCCTTCAAAGCTTAATTTCTTCGCTTTACTTTGTATAAGGGTAAAAATACTCATGGGCAGTAGGATAATTATAGAGAGTAACGCCGATAAGCCACTTGCTAAAGGCAAGTTGCGATCAATAAAAGTACGTTGAGCTATTTTATTGCCTATCATTTCACTTTGCGTCCCTCCTACAAGATCAGGAATCACATAAGCACCAATAGCAGGAATGAATACCATTAAGGTAGCTGTTCCCAGGCCTTTCCGAATAGAGGGCAGAAAAACCTTTACAAAAGCATAAAGCCTCGTAGAACCTAAATCTGCTGCAGCTTCCAACAATTGAAAATTAAATTTTGAAGCTGAAGCATAGATGGGTAGAACAGCAAACGGCAGATAGGTATAGACCATCACTAACAGAACCGCCCCGGAATTATAGAGAAGAGATATGGAAGGATCTGCCAGATGTAATTGCACTAAAAAATTTTTAAAAAAGCCTTCAGGATGTAATAAAGCTTTCCAGGCAAAAATACGTACGAGAAAACTGCTCCAAAAAGGAACAATGATTAGCAACAAAATAAGCTGGCGTGTTCTTGTAGAAGCACGAGCAAGCTGATAGCCAACCGGAAGTGCACAAGCAAGGCAAAAAACTGTAGTTAGCACACTCAACCAAACGGTTCGCCATATTAACAATAAGTAGCTAGCGTCCAACAAAGTATAAATATTCTCTAAGGTCCATCCCTGTCCTATGCCTCCAAAAGGATCACTAGGCTTAAAGGCAAAAGTAAAGATAACAAGCGTAGGAATAAAAAAGAAAATAATGAGCCATATAAAAGAGGGCATAGTTAGAGCAAGCTCTTCTAGCTTAGCCTTCTTCATCTTATTCGCCCTGCTTTTCAATGGAAACTTGGGGATTGTATCTCTCTAAAATAAAGCCATCATCGGCATGCCACCATATCCACACTTTATCATTCCAACGAATAGGATGCTCATCAAGTAAAAAGCGGCGGTGTTGCTGAGTAACAGCAATGCGATGACCTTCAACTCTTACCCAAAAGTTTGTATGTGCCCCCTTATATACGACGTCTTCAACTACGCCTGGTACCTGATTGTGACGAGGATGATGAGGCGGCTGTTCGCGGGAAATATGCATTTTCTCTGGCCGCACACTCAGATGGACCAGGTCTCCCACATTAAGCTGTTTGTCATTAAAGCAAAGAACATTGGGAAAATTATCTAACGTTAAAAGGCTGTAGTCTTGAGAAACTTTTTCAGCCACATGGCCGTCCAAAAAATTAGTATCGCCAATAAAAGCTGCCACAAAGCTGCTCTTAGGAGCTTCATAGAGTTCAATAGGAGTTCCTATTTGCTCAAGGCTCCCTTGGCGCAAAACAGCAATACGATCGCTCACTGCCATCGCTTCAGTCTGATCATGGGTAATAAATAAAAAGGTAATACCTACCTCATCATGAATCAAATCTAATTCTAGAAGCATTTTTTGACGCAATTTAAGATCTAATGCTGCCAGAGGTTCGTCTAGTAATAAGACGCGTGGTTTATTTATTAAAGCTCTTGCTATAGCTACCCGTTGCTTTTGCCCTCCACTAATCTGATCAGGCATTTTATAGGCTGATTCTTTAAGCTGAATCAAATGCAGCATGCGGTCTACTTCAAAATCGATTTCCTTTTGAGGCCTTTTAGCGACGCGTAGGCCAAAAGCAATATTTTCCCAAATATTAAGATGAGGAAAAAGCGCATAATTTTGAAAGACAGTATTAACAGGACGTTGATGAGGAGGAATATGGGTAATATCTTGCCCATCTAAAAGAATCTTTCCTTGGGTGGGGCGTTCAAAACCTGCTACAATGCGCAGCAAAGAGGTTTTACCACAACCGCTTGGACCTAAGAGAGAGAAAAATTCTCCTTTCTTGATCGAAAAAGTAACATCTTGAAGGGCTTTTACATTACCAAATTCTTTGGATATACCTATAAACTCTAAGGAATCTGTCATCAACAAGCCTTATCTTAATTAAAATGTTCTTTTTACCCAGCAGGTAGCATGATAGCAAAGACTAGGCAATACATCAAGAAATTACACAGGAAATTAATCAGATGGGTTAGATCAAAAATAAAGAGGAATCGGCAATCATGCAAATCAGGTTTTAAACAATTTAATTTACAAGCAAAGCTTCTAAAGCCTTCTTTTCTAAAATTTCTAAAGCAACTTTTTCATCAATTTTTTCAGGAAACCAAAGTTTAAACTGCTTTAGAGCTTGCTTAATAAACATTTGATATCCATATACAATGCGACAACCTTTCTTGAGGGCATTTTTTAAAAAGTCAGTATCTTTAGGATTGGAGGTAATATCCATAACAAGCGCTTCTTTTTTAAGATGGCTCGAAGCCATCGAAAAGGCGTGCGAGGTGCAGTTAATTAAGATGTCATAACCCGCTTGAAAATAGGCTTGCATCATTTCCAAGCTTCCCGCTTGGCCACCAAAATCATCAGCTAGCTGCTCAGCTTTTTGGATAGTACGGTTTAAAATGATGAGTGCCGCTCCTTTGCGCTGGGCTTCAAAAGCAATCGCGCGTGCAGCACCCCCAGCTCCCAATAGAATAATTTTCTTATTTTTGACGGTTCCCCAGGTTTCTATACTTTCTAAGGCGCCTTTACCATCCGTATTATAGCCTATCCACTGTCCGTTCTTTAATAATAAAGTATTTACAGCTCCAATCGCTAAAGCCTCCTCATCCACCTGATCTAAAAAATCTATAATTTCTCTTTTAAGCGGCATGGTGACACTTAATCCTTGAAACCCTAAATTTTTCATTAAATTCAAACAAACTTTAAGCTCTTGGGGTTTTACGCGCATTTTTACATAAACAGCATTTAAATTAAGAGCGTGCATAAGCGCATTATGAGTGAGATGGCTGATGCTAGCTGCTACAGGATCTCCAATTAGCCCGTATAGCGCCGTATGCGGGTTTAAAGCTTTATAGCCATAGACTTCCCTTAGCTGCTGGGCAGGTAGCTGGCCTGGTGCTACCTTACACTTCTCATCCAAGCTAGCATACGTTATTTGGCTGCCTACAACTGGAGCTAAAATTCGGCTTATTTCTCCTGCTTCTCCCATGCTAATGGAAATAATGTCTTGCTGATTTTTAGCCTCTTGCATCTGCTTTAGGGTATTCACAGTGCTAAAGGAATACCTCGCAATTTTGTAGATTCCATTTTTTATAGGAGGCAATTTATTCAACCCATCTTTCAGATTTATAGAAGTATCCTTAAAATAGTGGCGGGAAATAATCAATTTAATGCCCGGCTGGTCATGGCTTATTTGCTTTATAAAAGCTTGAGGCACATCGGCCTCAATATCTAAGTAGGCGGGCTTACAAGCAGCCAAACATTTAATTTCTTGTAAGCGAGTTTTTTCATCGTAAGGATAATGACCTCCCTGCAATTTAGAGCGCAGAGTGAAAATCATAGGTAAAGGAAATTCCTTTAATAAACTCTTAAGAGTAGTAAGCTCACGATGAATAAAATAATCTAAGCGCAGTTCAATTAAGTCAGCATACGAGCTGGCTTGCTGAATTTGCAAGCGTGCTTCTTCCATAGTCGGCCCTAAAATGACTACACAAATCACTATAACCTCGATAAACGATTCATAAGCAGAGCGTCCGCTAATACAAGCGCTGCCATAGCTTCAACCACAGGCACAGCCCGAATAGCAACGCAAGGATCGTGACGCGAGCCTGCGGGCAGCTTAAATGTGGCTGCCTCGCCTTGTCTATTAACGGTTTCCATCGCTTTCATCACACTTGAAGGAGGCTTAAATACCACGCGTGCTATCAAAGGCATCCCAGTAGAAATACCTCCCAATGTTCCACCGGCATGATTAGTAACAGTGGTAATCTTTCCTTGTTGCTGCTGAAAGGAATCATTATGCATAGAGCCTGGCATCTTTGCTGCTTGAAAGCCAGCGCCAATTTCAAAACCCTTGGTAGCAGGCAGAGTCATCATCGCCTTAGCCAAACTAGCTTCCAGCTTCTCATACATAGGATCTCCTAATCCTACAGGAAGGTTATGAGCCATTAATTCAACTATCCCTCCTAAAGAATCACCCTCTTCTTTAGCTTGCATGATAGCCTTTTCCATAGACTGAGCAGCTTCTGCATCAGGGCAGTAAATAGGACTTTTATAAACTTTTTCCGAAAGATCGGATGAAAAAGAAACTTTTGCGGCTATATTAGCCACTTGCAAAAGATAAGCAATCACCTGAATATCGTAATGCCTTAATAATTTTTTAGCCACCGCTCCTGCTGCCACCCGGCAGGCTGTTTCTCTTGCTGATGAGCGTCCCCCTCCTCGATAATCAAAGAGACCATATTTTTCTAAATAAGTAAAATTAGCGTGGCCTGGTCTTAAAAGGTTCTGAATAGACTCATATTTGCTAGAGTCTACATCTCTATTTTTAATAAAGATAGAAATGGGAGTGCCCGTAGTTTTACCCTCAAAAACACCTGATAAGATTTGACATCGATCGCTCTCTTGACGAGGCGAAGTGTATATACTATGTCCAGGAGCACGTAAAGCTAAAGCCTGGTTAATGTCTTCTTCTTGCAGCAGCAGACCTGCTGGACATCCGTCGATAACTACTCCGATGGCTGGGCCATGGGATTCACCCCATGTGGTGATTTTAAAAATATTTCCTATTGAATTACTGGCCATGATAACTCTCGTAAATAATTGCTACAATTTGAGAGACACTTAAGGAACCTGTTTCAACGATTTGGTCAGCATATAATTCATAAAAAGGAGAGCGCCTCCTTATTAGCTTCTGATAAGCTTCTACAGGCTTTTCTTCATTCTCTAGATAGGAAGGAAGTGGATGATCTAATAATCGTTTCTCTAAAATAGCCAAAGAGGTCTTTATATAAATAATTTTGCCTGTTTTTTTAAGAATTTTTACATTCTCTAACTTTTCTAAAGCTCCTCCGCCTAGTGAAATAACCGAACATGTATAACCTTGCAGGGATGAAATAGCTTGCTGCTCATACGCACGAAATTGACTCTCCCCTTCTCTTTTAAAGATCTCGCGGCAAGAAATTTGAATGTTTTTTTCATTTTTATAACATTTCTCAACTAATCTATCGGTATCAATGAATGGCCAACCAAATTTACAGGCTACTTGCTTACCTAACGTTGTTTTTCCAGCCAGCGGCGGTCCCGCCAAAATAATATTCATGTTAGAATTTACCTATCCATACGATAAAAGATTAATCAGTAAGAACATTTTCCTTAAAAGTTACTTTAAACTTCCTCTATATTAGCACCTAAGCGCTTAAAATCTTGCACAAAAGTTGGGTATGTTTTTTCAATACAGTTAGAATGATGAATAGCTGTTTTGCCTTTTGCACCCATGGCTGCTACCGCTAAAGCCATCGCCACACGATGATCTTTATGAGAGAAAAGAGAGGTTCCTTTTAATGGATTTCCCGTCACACAAAGGCCCGAGTGAGACTCTTGAATATGAGCCCCCATTTTTTTTAACTCTTTAGCTATACAAGCTATGCGATCACATTCTTTCTGGCGTGCTACCGCTGCATTTATAATTGAGGTCTGCCCTTCTGCGTAACAGGCCACGACAGCAAGGATAGGAAGAGCATCTATGCAATCATTGATATCTACAGTCATTCCTTTTAAAGGTGCTCTTGGATAAACATGTATGCTGTGGGCCTGCTCATCAATCTCTATGCCAGCACCCATTTGCTTAAAAATATTGATAATAGCTTTATCCCCTTGCAGATCATGCATGGAAAGGTTATTAAGCACAACTTCCGACTGAGTAACGATAGCAGCAGCTATAGGAAAAGCAGCAGAGCTCCAATCTCCTGGCACTGCATATTCAAAGCCATCATAGCTACCTATTCCCTGAACTTTAAAATTTTTATAGCAATGGTTTTCATAAGGCACTTTTAATCTTTTAAGCCAATCCAGAGTTAAATCAATCCAAGGTTTTTCGCCGGTCTGATGCACCTCTAACTCTAAAGTACCTTTCAAAAAGATAGCCGCCATTAGCAAAGAAGAGATATTTTGAGAGTCAGAGCCAGCTTCTATAACACACTGACCTGCCCTTAAAGGCCCTTTTATAATTACAGGTGCAAATCCATCTCCTCGTGTGGAAATCGCTTGTGCTCCCAATTGCTCTAAAGTTTTAAGAAGGACATGCATAGGCCGTTGATGCCGGATTGATTCATCCCCCGTAATTACAATAGGATGCGTGCCTAAAGCAGCAATGGCAGAAATAAAGCGTAAGATTATACCAGAATTATGGGCATTAATCACATTTTCTGCTCCCCTAATTTTTCCCCCAATACCTTCAATCTGTAGATGATCGTCTTGGACAGTAATTTTAGCTCCCAGATAACGACAAGCTTCCATCATGGCCAGGCAATCGGGAGAATTTAAATAATGGTGGACAAGAGAAATATTTTTTCCTAAGGCTCCTAATAAAATGGCCCGATGTGTTTGTGACTTAGAAGAAGGAATTTGAATTTCACCTGAAAGAGATGAAGGCCCTACTATTAATGTTTTCATAAAAAATTTCTCGTTCCCCTAGGCTGTCTAACCTTACTTTTTTCTCTACAGACGGCAGGATAGCTTAGGCAAACAGCTGAAGTCAAATTTTCTTTCTTAATTATCGTTCTAATGTTTGGATCAGATTAGGCGACTTTTTGTAACATCTATGGATAACGGGTAAAATTGCCAATAACTTTGTTTATTTATAATTATTATTTAGCTATATCCAACTTTTAAAATAGGAGACTAACTGCATGGCAAAAAAATATGCAATTGGGATGGATATTGGAGGCACTAAGATTGAAATAGGCTTGGTCGATCGTTATGGCACTATTCATCAAAAAAAAAGAATTTCCACCCATGCTAGTCGCCAGCAAGAAGTGATTGAACAGGAGATCATTCAAACGATTCAAGAATTTCATAATTTGGGAAAAAGTTTTATCTGCGGGATTGGAATTGGTGTACCGGGGCAGGTCAGCGCTAAGGATGGGTCCATCGTTTTTGCTCCCAATTTAAATTGGCATAACATTTCTTTAAAGAAAAAGATTGAAGAGATAACTTCCTTGCCTGTAACTATTACCAATGATGGACGTGCAGCTACCTGGGGAGAGTGGTTAAATGGTGCAGGAAAAGGCAGCAATAATATTGTGTGTGTATTTGTCGGCACAGGAATTGGCGGTGGTATCGTCAATGAAGGCAAAGTTATGCCTGGCTACACTAACTGTGCGGGCGAATTAGGTCACATGATTATTCAAATGAACGGTCCGCCTTGCACCTGTGGAAGCCATGGATGTTTCGAGGCGATGGCCTCAGGATGGGCGATAGCCAAAAAAGCTAAAGAATTGGTATACAAAAATCCTTCCCAAGGAAAAGCTTTATTAGATCTTACCAATGGAGATATTCCCGCCATCTCGGCAAAGCTTGTCATTCAAGCCTACAAGGAAGGTGATATCCTGGCAGGCAAAATTCTAAATGAAGCCATGGAAGCTTTAACGATTGGCTGTAGCAATATGATTAATGTTTTTAATCCTGAAAGGTTAATTTTAGGAGGCGGGATTATCCAGGGATTACCCGAAGCTGTGGATTATATAAAAAAGAGAGTTATAAATTATGCACTAACAGCAGCCACTTCCACGCTTGAAATTTTACCTGCCAATTTCACTGAAGACGCAGGCACTATAGGCGCTGGAGCTTTAGCCTGGCATCAGTATTTAAGCTTTTCCAAAAATAAAGAAAATTGGATCTAACACTCTTAAAGTCATGTTTTTATTGGACTTAGCCCTCCAAGAAATTTTTTATATTGTGCGAATTTTTGTAATGGAGCAGGTAAACTTTAGAGGGGCGCTCAAATATTGGCAAAGATAAAAGATATTATCCAGCGTTTAAAAAAAATTGAGTAACACATTTTCTTGATGCATAAATAAAGACAGGTTAGACCGATAGAACTAAGAAATTAACTCTTCTCAAATGAGAATCCATCACCTCCTATCTAAAAACACACTGGGGGTTACTTCCAAGAAATTTACCCACAGGTGTTTTTTTTTACTAACGACAACTTACAAAAGAAGTTAGAAGATAAGGCTTTTATTAGGATAAAATGCTCATCAAATTGCTTAAAATAAACGAGGCGTTAAGAATATCACATGCCTATATGCAAGAAAGTAATGAAAAAATAAGTGCGCAAAGAGGATTAGAGCTTGTGTTAAGTAGTGAATCAATAAAAACTTTAAATAGCGAAATTAATGCCTACTAGAAGTTTGAAATACAAGAACCTGAATAGCTACCTTCTAATCAAGAAAGCTTGCTTCTTAAGAGTTGCCCTTCGCAAGCAGAAATCCATTCACAATTAAAACCTTTAAATTGTAAGATTGCGTAGAACGTCTGATAAAATGGGAGTCTATTTATGGCCTTAGCTAAACGTATTATTCTTTTCCTCGTTGTTAACTTTCTAGTAGTCGCCTTCATTTCATTCATTACCTACTTTTTTAATCTACAACCTTTTTTAATGAAGAAAGGGATCAATTTACCTTCTTTAGCCATTTTCTGCTTGTTATGGGGAATGGGAGGAGCGGTTATTTCTCTACTCTTGTCCAAGGTAATGGCCAAATGGATGGTCGGATTAGAAATGATCGATCCAGATACCTCCGACTTACAAAAACGTGCGGTACTTGAGACAGTCTATCAGCTAGCAAAAAAAGCAGGATTACCTAAAATGCCAGAAGTAGGTATTTATTATTCCCCTGAACTTAATGCCTTTGCAACAGGGCCTTCTCGTTCTAACTCCTTAGTAGCCGTTTCTTCAGGCTTAATAGAGCGTATGGAAAAAAATGAAGTAGACGCGGTCATTGGTCATGAAATTACCCATATAGCTAACGGTGATATGGTAACCATGACCTTATTACAAGGAGTCATTAATGCTTTTGTAATGTTCCTTGCCAGGATAGTAGCTTATGGTATTAGCAAAACTTTCTCTAAAGAACGGGATGAAGAACCTTCTCCTTTTATGTACCAAATGATCGTTTTTGGCTTAGAAATTGTTTTTATGATTTTAGGCAGCCTTGTAGTCGCAAGCTTTTCTCGCTATCGCGAATATAGAGCCGATGCTGGAAGCGCACGCTTAGTAGGTGCACCTTCTATGATTGCTGCCTTACAAGCTTTGAAAAGTAATTTTGAAGTTAAAGACCCCAATCAAAATCAAGAAGCGATCAACGCTTTTAAAATCTCAGGGACTAAAAAAGGCCTCATGCAATGGTTTGCTTCCCATCCTCCTTTGGATGACCGTATTGCTCGTTTGCAACAGCTTTACCGCTTCTAGAATGTTAAGCTAGCTCCTAGTATAAAGTAAGCTCCAGAAGAAGTAACTTACTTTATACTAGGATTTCATGTATGGACTCCCAGGTAGATACGAGCACACCTGCAGGTGGTCAAAGTGTAATATGCAGTTCATCTGATTTTGATTTGCAAAGATTAAAACACCTTAAAAGTTAACTTTTTCATAATTTTCTGGATAAAGATGCATTTAAGCTTTTAAGAGCTGCGTTAATGGCTGTTACTGTAGGATGATGGATACCATACGCTCTAATGCTAATCCTAAGAGCTTCTTTAGTATATTCGAACGCCTTGTCCAAATTGCCCTTTTCTTTACAGATTTGTCCCAAGCTATTGTAACGAAGTGCCACGGTAGGATGATTTTCACCAAAAAGCCTAAGGTTAATGGTAAGCGCTTTAGTGCTATACTCTTCGGCCTTGTCTAAATTGCCTTTTTCTTTGTAGATTACTCCCAGGTTATTGTATCGAATTGCCAAGGTAGGATGATTTTCACCAAAATGCTTAAGGTCAATGGTAAGCGCTTTAGCGCTATATTTTGCCGCTTTATTTAAACGACCTTGTTTTCGGTAGATTAGTGCTAAGTTATTGAGATCGATTGACACGGTAGGATGATTTTCACCAAAAAGCCTAAGGTCAATGGTAAGCGCTTTAGTGCTATATTCTTCAGCCTTGCCTAGTTTGCCTTGTTCCTGGTAGATTTGCCCCAAATTTGTGTAACCGCTGGCCACGTTGAAATGATTTTCACCATAAAGCCTGAGGTTAATGGTAAGTGATTTAGTGCTATACTCTTTGGCCTTGTCTAAATTGCCTTGGTCTTGATAGATTGCTCCCAGATTGCTGTAATTGGCTGCCACGCTGAAATGATTTTCACCAAAAAGCCTAAGGTTAATGGTAAGCGCTTTAGTGCTATACTCTTCGGCCTTATCTAAATTGCCTTTTTCTTTATAGATTACTCCCAGGTTATTGTATCGAATTGCCACGGTAGGATGGTTTCCACCAAAAAGCTCAAGCTCAATGGTAAGCGCTTTAGTGCTATACTTTTCCGCCTTGTCTAAATTGCCTTGGCCTTGATAGATTGCTCCCAGATTGCTGTAAATGGCTGCCATCGTAGGATGATTTTTACCAAAAAGCTTAAGATTAATGTTAAGTGATTTAGTAGTATACTCTTCCGCCTTGTCTAAATTGCCTTGGTCTTGATAGATTGCTCCCAGATTGCTGTAATTGGCTGCCGTCGTAGGATGATTTTTATCAAAAAGCTTAAGATTAATGGCAAGTGCTTTAGCGCTATACCCTTCAGCCTTGTCTAAATTGCCTTTTTCTTTATAGATTGCTCCTAGATCGCTGTAATTGGCTGCCGTCGTAGGATGATTTTCACCAAAAAGCTTAAGGTTAATGGTAAGTGCTTTAGTGATATACTTTTCCGCTTTGTCTAAATTGCTTTTTTCTTTATAGATTGCTCCCAGATCACTGTAATTGTCTGCCATAGTAGGATGATTTTTACCAAAAAGCTTAAGATCAATGGTACGAGCTTTTGTACTATACTCTGCTGCCTTGCCTAAATGGCCTTGGGCTTTGTAGATGTTCCCTAAGTTATTATAACTTCTAGCCACACTAGGATGATTTTCACCAAAAAGCTTAAGATCAATGGTACGAGCTTTTGTACTATACTCTGCTGCCTTGTCTAAATGGCCTTGGTCTTGGTAGATATTTCCTAGGCTATTGTAACTCCTAGCCACGATAGGATGATTTTCACCAAAAATCTTACGGTCGATATTAAGCGCTTTAGTGCTATACTCTTCGGCCTTGCCTAATTTGCCTTGATCTTGGTAGATTCGTCCCAGGTTTGTGTGGCCGCCGGCCACGTTGAAATGATTTTCACCAAAAAGCTTTAGGTTAATGGCAAGCGCTTTAATGGTATACTCTTCGGCCTTGTCTAAATGGCCTTGGGCTTTGTAGATTTGTCCAAGTTTGTTGTAATTGTCTGCCGTGGTAGGATGATTTTCACCAAAAAGCCTAAGATTAATGATAAGTGCTTTAGTAGTATACTTTTCCGCCTTGTCTAACTTGCCTTTTTCTTTATAGATTGCTCCCAGATCGCTGTAATTGTCTGCCATAGTAGGATGATTTTCACCAAAAAGCTTAAGATCAATGGCACGAGCTTTTGTAGTATACTCTGCTGCCTTGCCTAAATGGCCTTGGGCTTTGTAGATGTTTCCTAAGTTATTATAACTTCTAGCCACACTAGGATGATTTTCACCAAAAAGCTTAAGATTAATGTTAAGTGATTTAGTGCTATACTCTTCGGCCTTATCTAAATTGCCTTGGTCTTGGTAGATTACTCCCAGATTGCTGTAATCGATTGCCATCCTGGGATGATTTTCACCAAAAAGCCTAAGGTCCATAGCTAGTGCTTTTTCAATATACACAGCTGCTGTGCCTAAATTGCCTTGGTCTTTGTAGATTGCTCCCAGATTGTTGTAATTGACCGCCACTCCGGGATGATTTTCACCAAAAAGCTTAATACTAATAGCAATAGCTTTGTTACAACACTCAGCTGCCTTCCCTAAATTGCCTTGGTCTTGGTAGATTTGTGCCCGATTGCTATAATCGATCGCCAATCTGTGATGATTTTCACCAAAAAGCCTAAGGTCCATAGCTAGTGCTTTTTCAATATACACAGCTGCTGTGCCTAAATTGCCTTGGTCTTTGTAGATTGCTCCCAGATTGTTGTAATTGACCGCCACTCCGGGATGATTTTCACCAAAAAGCTTAATACTAATAGCAATAGCTTTGTTACAACACTCAGCTGCCTTCCCTAAATTGCCTTGGTCTTGGTAGATTTGTGCCCGATTGCTATAATCGATCGCCAATCTGTGATGATTTTCACCAAAAAGCCTAAGGTCCATAGCTAGTGCTTTTTCAATATACACAGCTGCTGTGCCTAAATTGCCTTGGTCTTTGTAGATTGCTCCCAAATTGCTGTAATCGATTGCCACCTTAGGATGATTTTCACTAAGAAGCTTGAGATCAATGGTCAGAGCTTTGTGTCCATACTCAGTTGCCTGCCTTAGATTACCTTGATCGTAATAAATAACCCCAAGAGCACTTAAAATCAGCGAATTTTGCGGGCTTACTTCGCTTTCTAAAAGATACCACTTTTTTGCTTCTTTATATTGAAAGAGTCTTAAGGCTATATCACCTTGTGCCTTCGGCGAGTTATCCTCTAAATCTGATAATTGGAGGCTTTCTTCCTGGCCTGCTAAAAAATCTTGCATAGCTTGATAAAAAGGAATAAAAACACGGTAAATTTTTTTTATCTTTTCTAAAGCTTTATGATCTAAAGTAAACTGCTTATTGTTGAGGTTTGGGTCATCAAACCCAAAATGTTTAATTAGAGGATTCATCATCTCTTGCTGCGCTTGATAATGCGAGTAAGTTTTAAGGCGCATAAATAACGCTATACTCATCCACTCGCTTAGCTTTACAGCAGCGCTATTTTTTATAACTCCTAGCTTGTTCAGTTCATCAATTCTAGCAAAACTATTAGAGGATCCTATCTTTTTGAAAAGGGCTAGCCTGTCTAAAGCTAAATGAGGAAACCGATAAAGATCATTTTTAACTTTAAAGAGCATGCCCTGTCTACTTAAATCGCCCATTCTCGGATCAAAAGCCTCCATATCAACCAGCACAAGGTGTTTCTTAGCTAAATGCTGACGAAGGGTAAATCCTTCTTGATAAACAATCTCAAGCTTTTTCTGAAGCTTTTCACCATACTTCCGAGTTAGCGCCGGATCACCTAGTAAATGAGTAAAGGTTAAAAGCTCCATAGGAAGATGAGGCTCTTTTTCATACCACCACTGTCCTTTTTCGTCTTTAGCAATATATTGGGCCATCTTTTCAGGAGTCTGGATAAGCTCAAATGTTTTACCATTGCCGAAAGGGGTTTTACAGCCTTTCCCTTCTACTCCTGCCCCATCAAAGGCAAAACCTCTTGGAGTTATGCCATCAAAAAAATCTATAGCTTTTAGACAAGGAATGTTTAAAGCAGGAAGAATGGTTTCTCCTAGATTAATGACTTTTAAGTGAATTAGATTAGTAAGATTCCTAAAATACTTTTTATTTGCATCGTTATCTTCTTTTATAAGAATGCCAAATTCTAAATCGGAATAAGGAGTCATCTCTTCCCTAGCTAAGGAGCCAAAGCCTATCATAGCATATTCGCAAGGGGCAGGGCCTAAGACATTAATCGCCTGATTAACTAGTAAGCTAAAAAAAGCCTTTATATCCTGAGCAATCTTACCGTAAAGCTCTTTCACTTCTTGGAAAGAAGGAGTTTCTGGAAGAGATTGAATCATCTTCTCTATTTCCTCTCTAAATTTTTTTAATGCTTGGCGATTGCCCTTAAATTCTTTTCTTATTCTATTATTATCTAAAACTTTTTCTTGGCATGACTTGATAAGTAAATGTTGAGCTTTTGAAAGCTTTTCTTCAAAAAATCTCTTTTTATCATCAGAAACAATTTGTAACGCATAATTGTAAAGCCCTGCAGCTTGAAGTAAGCTTTCGGCTATACCTTTTTCCTGGTAAACATCTCCTAGTTTTTCTATGCAATATGCTTCTTGGACTAGCTTTTCTGCACAAACTTTTTCGCGCAGAGGGTTGTTCTTTTGAATAGCAAGCTTTAAACCTATCCTGTAAATGTCTTCTGCTAAAGCGCTGCTTTCAATTAACTGCTTCCATTCTCTACATATGAGTTTGGCTTGACACAAATCTTGGAACTCTAATTCCTTAAATATTTTTAAGCTAATTTCTCTATAGGCATTAGTCTCTCTTATGCAAAAAGAATGTTCTTCTTTATTCTCAAATGCTGGAAATATTAAGGGATGTATACGAAGAGAGTTTGATGAAAGCTGATTCATATGGTTATCCATTTTTTAGCTAGTTATAATTTTTGACCAAAGTATGCTTGCAGCTAAATGGCAAAAATAAAATTGTTTTTTCTAGACAATACTGAAAATTTATAAAAACGCCAGTAAAAAAATGATGAGAATAATTATTTATTAAAACCGTAAAAAATGGCATGAAAGCCTCTCACTATAAAGTTTATTTGGTATTTTGCCAGCTTTTATCCTATAGAATTGTTGGCACGGGGTGTAATTAAAAGTGTTGGCAAGATAAGGAAGGATTAATACATACTGAAAGCGTAGCAATAGGAGGTTGCATATGCTTAACGAAGAAGAAGTTAATAATGTAGTAAATCGCTTGAAGAAGCATCCTGGCCTATTAGAATCCATTAAAGATGTATCAAATATTACCGAAGGAATTAAAGAGATAGAGGTGGCGAATGATGCTGAATTTGCTTTTATTCCCGAAGTTAGGCGTTTAGGGAAAAAATGCCTTGAGGATTGGGCAGAGCATCAAGTAAATGAACAAGAAGCCAAGGCTCGGGAAATGAAATTAAGGCAGCATTCAAAAAAAACTAAGTTGGCATACGACATTTGGGATAGTAGGTATGGAAGAAAGATGCTTCCTACGAGCAGGAAAATTGATTAGACCCCTTTCCCTTTCTTCCCAGGTTAGATGCAGAGGGTATTCTTTACCATTAGAGCGAGCAATAACCGACTTTGGAGCAGATATTGCTTTTGGAAAAGTAGGAGAAAAGATGAAGGAGCATTATGGAATTGAAGCTTCTTCTTCCATGGTTAGATTGATTACCCAAAAGCATGCAAGCAAAATAGCCAAGCTAAAAAAAGAAGCGGCTAGCCAAGAAGCAACCATTATTAGTGAAACAGATGGGAGTATGGTACCCATTGTGGAGGTAGACGAGGCCGACAAACAAGCAAAAAAAGATGCAAGAAAAGCACGGAAAGTATGTTGGAAAGAAGCCAAACTAAGCTTGGCAAGAGGCAAGGACAGAGCCAACCGCTTTTATGCTGGTAGTATTGGAACGGCAGAACAAGCAGGTCAACAGATGCTAGAATGTGCTCTTATAGCGGGTCTGAAAGAAGGCAGCTATGTGCATGCCATAAGTGATGGTGCTCCGTGGATAGCTGAACAAGTAAAGCTAAAATTTTGCAATCGAAGCGGCCACTTAATTGATTTTTATCATCTATGTGGATATTTATCCGAGGCCGCCATTTGGTGCAATATTTTTGAGCCAAAAAAGTGGTTAGAAGAAAGTAAAGAGAAGTTAAAAGGTGGAAAAAGCCGAGAAGTTTTCAAAGAGATTGAAAATAAGTTCAAAGCGCTAGATCATCCTGAGCAGGAGAATGGCTTAGTAAGATGCTATAGATATATGAAAAAAAGACTGGGTATGATGAATTATAAAAGCGCTTTAGATAAAGGCTTACCAATTGGATCAGGCGAGATAGAAAATAGCCTTAAGGCATGTGGTGCAAAAAAGGCTGAAGATAACGGGTGCTTGATGGAAGACAGAAAATGCTAACGCGATGCTGAGCTTAATAATAGGTAGATTAAATTGTAATAGGTAGGACTTAATCTGACATTTGTGATAAAAATAAAGGAAACACAATTTATAAGTCGCGAAGCTTGAAGCCCTGCCGCTCATTAAAAGTGACAGCAGGGAAGTTGAAGTGAGCGACTTAAACCAATAAGGAGTGTCAAAATGTCAAATTTAGCAACTCATCAAAAAGTTATAAAAAATAAACTTGGTGTTTTAAAGCTAGCTGAAACATTAGGAAATGTATCCCAGGCGTGTAAGATGATGGGATATTCTAGAGATAGCTTTTATAGATTCAAAGAACTTTATGAAACAGGTGGAGAAGCAGCTCTTCAGGATATGACACGTAAAAAACCCTGTATAAAAAATAGGGTGGACGAATCTATAGAAAAAGCTGTTGTTGATTTTGCTCTTCAAAAGCCTGCTTATGGTCAGTTAAGAGTATGTAACGAGCTTAAGAAACAAGGGATTTTCATTTCGCCAGGAGGTGTGCGTTCTGTTTGGCTTAGATACAATCTTGAGACCTTTCAAAAACGTCTCAAAGCATTGGAAGCTAAAATGGCTCAGGAAGAAATGATATTAACAGAGGACCAACTAAAAGCTCTTGAAAAAGCCAAGGAAGAAAAAGAAGCACATGGCGAAATTGAAACTGAACATCCAGGCTATTTATTATCTCAAGATACCTATTATGTAGGCACTATTAAA
>NZ_VJOT01000013.1 GCF_011087585.1 Neochlamydia sp. AcF84 | reverse complement strand
TTTCTACTTTTTTAGCTTACCATTAAAAGGAAATTTACATTTTTTCTTTTTAAAATTGATGCAATGATGGAGTTTTTTAGGGTAAATCAGGTTGGACTAGCTAATGCCTTTTAAAGAAACTCTGCCCATATAAACAAAAAAGAAATCAACCTTTTTCCCGCCTGGTTTTTTCCGTAAAAACAAACTTTTTATTAAGTGTGTGATTACACAAAAAGCTGCTTAAAAGTTTATAAGATGCGCCACAATTTCCTTTGCAACCAAGATATGGCTCGTTCAACTTGCCATCTTATTTGCCTAAATTGGAGCTACCCTTCTTTAGTCTTTTGCTCAAACTTTTCTCATCTGTGTAGACTCAAGGAAATTTTTTTTGTATTAGCAGTCTATTTAAAAGCTTTGCCCCCACAGCATTATAGCTTACAGGTTAAGAAGATTTAGCTTAGCTTTTCACAATGCGGCTCCTTCCTTTAATAAGCAATGTAGCTTACTAGGATCTGAAGTGGGAGGAAAACAGCGTTGTTGATAACAGACAAAGGCAGTGCCTGGGTCGCCTTCCTTACCTTTGTTTACAGGCAACTCTTGAGAGCTTTTATTAACCAAAGACACAACTTTGTGAGGGAGATATTCACTATAAATTACAGCAAGCAAGTTTTGAATTTTTTTATCTTGTACATCTCCTAGCAAGACGATTTGCTGCATTGAAGAAAGATAGCAATCAACTGCACATAGCAGGGTGCCATACCATTTAGGCGCTTGTTGCATTGCCGTGGCATGCAAAGAAAGAATTTGCTCAGCCATCTGATTATATTCCCTACGTTCATAATAGCTACCTAATCGAAGAAAAGCTAGGGCTGCATGAGCATTGCCAGCAGGAGTAGCATCATCATTAAAGACTTTTTTACGCACCAAAAGCGAGCCATGCGCTAGGGAGGATGCAAAAAAAGCTTTATCTTTAGGATCCCAGAAAAGCACTCTCATTTTTTCCATCATGTTTTGAGCCCTTTCCAACCAGTTTATATTAAAATCACATTCATAAAGATCTAGAAGGGCTAGAATATAGTTAGCATAATCTTCCAAAAAACCTGGTGTAGATCCTAAAGTTCTTCGCCATAAATGATACAATTGACCTTCGTGAATCATATTATTTTCAATAAATTGTGCTGCTTGTTGAGCGGACTCCAAGTATAACGATTCTCCTGTGATTTGGTAGGCTTTGGCTAGGCTGGAAATCAGCAAAGCATTCCAGTCGACCAGAATCTTATCATCTAAGCCAGGCCTGATACGTTTGTTGCGCTTCTCCAAAAGTATTTGACGATCTACAGCCAATTTTTCTTGCTCTTGAAATGAGAGGGCTTCTAAAGGCGAAAGAAGATGTAAAATATTTTTTCCTTCAAAATTTCCTTCCTTTGTTATTCCGTAGGTATGGCAAAAGAGCTGAGGATCTTGCAAACTCTCCTCTATTTGAGCAAGAGACCAAAGATAAAATTTTCCTTCCTCCCCCTCTGAATCTGCATCCTCAGCGGAATAAAAGCCCCCTAAAGGATCGCGCATCTCTCTTAATAAATATTGCAAAGTATGCAAAGCAACATCAAGGAAGCTTTTTTGCCTAGTAAGCTGATAGGCTTCCAAATATAAGCGGCTTAAAAGAGCGTTATCGTAAAGCATCTTCTCAAAGTGAGGGATTAACCACTTCTCATCGACAGAATAGCGATGAAAGCCCCCTCCTAGTTGATCGTAAATACCCCCGCGTGCCATTTGCTCAAGAGTATGGGTTATCATTTTTAAATTCTCTGGCTGGTCGTGGTGATGATATTGATGCAGAAGGGCAAAAAACGCTCCAGCCTGAGGAAATTTAGGCGCTTTTCCAAAACCACCCCATTCAGAATCGTAATCCTTTTGGCAGTCTTCTACAAGCCGCTCGAGAAGCTTATTAGAAAGAGAACCATGAAATTGTTGATGTTGGCTCTCTTCTTCCCATAAATATTGAAAAACTTTTTCCGAGGAACCAGTAAGTTTAGTGCGATTATGTTTCCATTGCAGGATGATTTCCTGTAGCAAAGAGCGAAACCCTGGCATCCCATAGCGGGAAGTAGGAGGAAAGTAGGTGCCTGCTAAAAAGGGTTTTAGATTAGGCGTCATAAAGATAGACATGGGCCACCCCCCATGGCCTGTCATTGCTTGCACGCACGACATGTAAAGACGATCTAGATCAGGCCGCTCTTCTCGGTCTACTTTAATGTTAATAAAATGCTTATTTAGTAGTTCTGCCACCTCTTTATCTTCGAAGGATTCTTTTTCCATTACATGGCACCAATGGCAGGCTGAATAGCCAATGGATAAGAAGATCGGTTTGTCTTCATGCGTGGCTTTTTCTAAAGCCTCTTTACCCCAGGGATACCAATCGACAGGATTATACTGATGCTGAAGAAGATAGGGGCTTAAAGAAGAAGCGAGATGATTGGGCATGTTAGACATTTTCACCTCTTAGTAAATAGTTGAGACTCATTATGAATAACTTTAAATCTATCTACAAAAAAAGAGAACCTTAAAATGTGGAAGAAAGCTTGCAGGCAAAGCTATTTTTCTAGGCTTAAATGCTCAATAAGCCATTGGCTAAAAGCTTCTGCTTCTTGATTTTTCCCCATCCAACGGGCGCGGTTGAACATGGTAAGTGCCATGATTAAGGTATGGTGCTGTCCAGCGCGATCTCCACTCTTTTTGAACTTATTATAATTGCGGGTAAGCACTCTAAGACTTTTTTGAACAGCTAGGGAATCTTTAAAGCCTAGCCGATTGGCAAAGTTCTTTGAATAAGCATTCATGAAGAACTGGCTAGAAGTATATAAATCAAAATATCCTTTAATTAACCCTTCTTTTTGCAACAAAGAACCTATATAGGTCGGCCTAGCTCCTGTTAAACGGGCAATCTCATCCACCTCGGTAACCCCCTTTAAAAATAAAGCAATAATTTGCTCTTTCTTGGATTGAGGATTGGGTGCGGAATCAGGAAAAATCTGCATTTTTACCTCTCATATTGCTTTAAAACAATTAAAAAGCAGCTAATTGCTTAGCTAAAAGTTTAGAAGATGTAAGCTTATATAATCTAGTTATTTATCAGTTTGAGGATCTTTCTACCTAGCTACAATAAAAAACTTTTAAAAGCCATTTTAAAAAATCTCTTATATGCTAAACGAATAAAATATCTAAGAAAAGAGCTCTGCTGCCTCTTAGCAAGAGAAAATAAAAGTAGGATGTGGCCGCAAAATGTATTTCGAACCCATCAAAATTCAATCCTCTAAAAGAAAGCTTAAACTTTTTAGCTCATCCAATTTTTGAAGTATCTTAAGGGTCAACATAAAAATCCTTAAGAGGATTGCTTGCTAATGAAACTGTGTATATGTCACACTTAAACTTTCCTAGGATTTTGAAATATCTATCTCTGTTGTTTTTAGATAAATTATTTAACGCTTTTGCCACACACATGTTTGTGGACAGGAAAAGCAAAAGGAGTAAATTTTTTCTAATGGCATTTATAACTCAAGAGCAAAACCATCAGATACTTTTGGCATTTTGGAAAAAATTGAAGAGCATTACAAAGCTCACATTTATTTCTCAAACGTACTCAAACGATGAAAAAGGATGGAATGGGCAAGGACGAGGGGAAGTGAAAGTAACAAAGCAAAGTCATACTCTATTAATCTTTGATGAAAGAGGAACGTGGCATAATCAGCAAGGAATGCAGTTTAATTTTTACAATGTATATCAATGGGGATTAGACCTTAAAGCTTGCAGAATCTCTTTAGAACATTTGCGGCAAGGAGCAAGCCGGCCAATCTTCCTCCTTCATTTAGTTCCTTCTAATCCACACCTTTTATCCTCTTTAAATTCCTACTTTTGTAAGCAAGATATCTATTCCGGTAAGGTTTATTTTGAACCCTTTGGCTTCCAGTTAGCCTGGAGAATAAAGGGGCCGCGCAAAGACGAGCAGATCGATTACTCCTATTTCTAATCGCTTATTTAAATAAGAAGCAAGTAATAAGCTTTTTCTAGCACTCGTTCATTCGTAGATTAAAAATTTTCCACGAAAAAAGCCTTTGCTAGAACAGAGAAAAGTATGACCCACTTTTCATAGCAGCTGTAATCACTTAAGATAGAAAAGATTTTTTTACCTTATTCTTTTTCTTTACAAAATTTCATAGATGCTACCCTAGCCAAGCTAAAAGTTAAAAAAATCTCCAGCCATCTTTAACTTAAGGAATTTTTAGCTGAATGTTTATCCAAACATAGAATACTTTAAGCCAGCAGGTGGAGCTCAACCAAATATGCTTAGTTCTTACCTTCCAACTATTAATCCCTGCCAACGTTCATAGATTGCAGCTTATACTGATATCGGCGAGGTAACCCTTTAAGTTATTTCAGGCAGCTATGCTCTCCTCCAAAAAGATTGCAAAAGTTTTGGCTGGCTGGCTCTTTCCACCCTCATTACCCAGATTTGTTTAGAAATTTTAAAAAGAAGCGTTCCTGAAGAACGGCCGACGGGAAGCAATCGCTTTTTTCCCTCAGACAACACAGCTGCAGCTTTTTTAGGCCCTGCCTTTTTGATCGTAAGATATGGCCATTCTATCCTCTCCCCAGCTGTTGCGTTTTCCTATCTTGCCGCTATAAGAGTAGCAATCGGCCGCGCGCTTATAAAAGCTCACTGGCCTTACGATGTGCTGGTAGGAGCTGCTTTAGCTAGTACGATCAGCTATCTAACAATACCCAGGCTTTAAAATCTTTCCTAAATAATTGATCAAATAATGCCCGTTGTTAGTCTTTTAATTATACGGTCTAAATAATCTTTGTTTAGATGGGTTAAAAGTGTATTAATCCTTATCGCCAGTCCTTTCTTTATAAACATGCTCTTTATTAAGCATAAGTATATGTTTGCATAAAGAGCTACTCAAAAGCCTATCATTTTAAATTTATTTTTAGACAGATAAAAGAACCTTTCATTGACCGCAATAACATGAATTTTATCTTTTAAGTAAAAATTTTAGAGTGTTGGCTTTGGATTTTAATAAAGGCTAGGCAAATTTATGATTTTTTGCTTAGGGAGAAATTTTCTATATTCCCCTTACCCTCAGCCATCCTGGCGTATCCCTACATACCTTGCAGGGATACGTTAATTGAAGCAGTAAAATTTTTGCTACTCTATTTAATTTTATAATAGAGGGCTAGCGCCTAGTAAATTTACTATATCTCTTTTTACTATTCTCTAAAAATTCTATCTACAACAACTTTTGAGCGTTTTCCATTGGAAAAGCTGATAGACAGCAGCTCCTCCCACAAGGGCATAAATTAATTTTGCTATTGCAGGGAATTGACCAAAGACAAACTCAACCAAATTAAAGTCGAATAACCCTACTAAACCCCAATTAAGACCTCCAACTGCTAGTAAAATTGCTGTAACAATGTCTAATGTTTTCATATTCTCTCCTTAGGTTAAGGTTTAAGCTCGTAAATCAACTTATATATTTGCTATTATAAATTCACTATTTTTTTTATAAGAGCAAACGAATTTCTTTGCTTGATCTCCTGTGACCTTAAGGTACCTTTTGCTTTCCACTTAGCTTAGATTAAATCTTAAAAATAAAATTGAGGCTTAAATAATGATCAAAAATTGCTCTTTATTTACAAAAAAGTATAAGGTGGCAAGGAAATAGAAAAATCAGCTTTAACAACTAGTTTTAAGATAGCTGACTAAACTTAAAAATGTTCTCTACCAAACGTATGTTAGGAGATTTTAAAGAAAGGAAAGCGCTAACGCTTTCCTTAAATTTTTTTTAAGTACCGCTTAAGAAAAAAGTGTTCTTCGGAAAGAGCTTTTCTATAGACATATTCGTCGTTTGAAGAAGCTAAATGCAAACTTTAAGCAAAACTAAATAAGCATTTTTATATATAAAGAAACAATCGATAAGCTTATTTAGAAGATGGTGGATAGCTAATATCCTTAGCAAACAATCCTTAGGAGCAGGCAAATATACAAAATAAGAAAAGCTCGGTTGTACAAATAAATAGCCGACTGCATTTTAGACATTCTCATAGCTATAGCAAAGAAAATCATAGAAAAATTGTACAATCCTTTCGACATGAGTTAGCGCAGAAAAAAATGAGATAAATTGAAAAAAAGTGCTGTTAATCTCTAACCCCTCTCTTCTTTAACTATTTATCTTTCTTACCTATTATCATTTTTTGCCATTCGCTTGCCTTTAATCGATATAAGACATGCCTTCTTAGCCAGTGGCCCTCTGAGATCCTGGGATGATTGAAGTCTTCAGCGGGATTATGATGCATTCCAATTTTTCTCATCACGGCCATAGAACGAAGATTTTGAGCAGCTGTAAATGAAACAATTTCACCAAGCTTTAATGTTTCAAAAGCATATCTAAGGCATGCCTCTGCGCCTTCTGTAGCGTATCCCCTGCCCCAAGACTCATAAGCTAATCTCCATCCTACTTCTGTACAAGGAGCAAAATGAAGAGGAAAAGTAGGTTTATCCACTGTATTCAGACCTATAAATCCAATAAACTTCTGTGTATCTAGACGAGAAACGGCCCAGCATCCCCAACCTTTTGCCTCAATCTTAGCTTGCATGCGCTTTGCCATTTGATCGCTTTCTTCCTTATTTAGCCTATAAGGAAAATATTCCATAACGCGCTCATCGGCATTTAGTTGAGCAAAAATTTCTAAATCATTTTCTATCCAAGAACGTAGAATAAGTCGTTTTGTTTGGATGACTATTTTACTTGCCATATATTTCTGTTAATCGCTTTTGAACTATTTCTTGAGATACATCTTTCTATCTAGCCCTTTAGATAGGAACTGTTTCCTCATTTTTTCCTTAGCTTCCAAAGAAAAACACATACCTTTGAACCATTTTTTTAACATAGATGGTTCATCTTTTTTTGAATAGCCGATCCTTCTTTTGCCTTAGCTCCTGTTGGCTTCTCACCATGTAGCCAACCTAGGCCGTTTTCTATAGCGAGCTGCCTGCATGGCTGAGGGTTGTTCGTTCTAGCTTTTGCTCCACATTTTTCCCAAATATGGGCCACCTCATCTGTTTTAGTCCCCCCCCCCCCCC